>CALBRU010000075.1 GCA_937927695.1 uncultured Thiomonas sp.
CGATGATCTGCTGGGCGCGCTTGTCACGCGGGATGCCTTCGCGGGTGAACACCTGCACGTCGATGACGGTGCCGTACATGCCCGAGGGCACGCGCAGCGAGGTGTCTTTCACGTCGGACGCCTTTTCTCCGAAGATGGCGCGCAGCAGCTTCTCTTCAGGCGTGAGCTGGGTTTCGCCCTTGGGCGTGACCTTGCCCACGAGCACGTCGCCCGCTTCGACTTCGGCGCCCACATAGATGATGCCCGACTCGTCCAGACGCGCGAGCTGATGCTCGGACAGGTTGGGGATGTCGCGGGTGATTTCTTCGGAGCCCAGCTTGGTGTCGCGCGCCGGGACGTTGAGCTCTTCGATGTGGATCGAGGTGAAGCGGTCTTCGGCCACCACGCGCTCGGACAACAGGATCGAATCTTCGTAGTTGTAGCCGTTCCACGGCATGAAGGCCACCAGCATGTTCTGGCCCAGTGCCAGTTCGCCGAGGTCGGTCGAGGCGCCGTCAGCCACTACATCGCCCTTGGCGAGCTTATCGCCGCGCTTGACCAGAGGTCGCTGGTGGATGTTGGTGTTCTGGTTGGAACGCTGGTATTTGATGAGGTTGTAGATGTCCACGCCGACTTCACCCGCCTGGGTTTCGTCGTCATTGACGCGCACCACGATGCGGGCGCTGTCCACATAGTCCACCACGCCGCCGCGCAAGGCGGTGACCACGGTGCCCGAGTCGACCGCGGTGACGCGCTCGACCCCGGTGCCGACCAGCGGCTTTTCAGGACGCAGCACGGGCACGGCCTGACGCTGCATGTTGGCGCCCATCAGCGCGCGGTTGGCGTCGTCGTGCTCCAGGAAGGGCACGAGCGAAGCGGCAGCCGATACGATCTGGCTGGGCGACACGTCCATGTACTGCACCCGCTCGGGCGAGACCATGATGGACTCGCCCGCCTCGCGCGCCGACACCAGCTCGTCGTTCAACAGGCCGTTTTCGTCCATGCCGGCGTTGGCCTGGGCGATCACGTACTTGCCTTCCTCAATTGCCGAGAGGTAATCGATCTGGTCAGTCACCTTGCGGTCGATCACGCGGCGATAAGGCGTCTCGATGAAGCCGTATTCATTCAGCCGGGCGAACAGCGCCAGCGAGTTGATCAGGCCGATGTTCGGGCCTTCCGGGGTTTCGATCGGGCAGACGCGGCCGTAGTGGGTGGGGTGCACGTCGCGTACCTCGAAACCGGCGCGCTCGCGCGTCAGACCGCCCGGGCCCAGGGCCGAGACGCGGCGCTTGTGGGTGATTTCCGACAGCGGATTGGTCTGGTCCATGAACTGCGACAACTGGCTCGACCCGAAGAACTCCTTGATCGCCGCCGAAATGGGCTTGGAGTTGATGAAGTCGTGCGGCATCAGGTTTTCGGTCTCGGCCTGGCCCAGACGTTCCTTCACCGCGCGCTCGATGCGCGACAGCCCGGCGCGGAATTGATTCTCCGCCAGTTCGCCGACACAGCGCACACGGCGGTTGCCGAGGTGGTCGATGTCGTCCACTTCGCCGCGACCGTTGCGCAGTTCGACCAGCAGCTTGATGACCGCCATGATGTCTTCGTGCGACAGCACCATCTCGCCTTCGATCTCCTCGCGGCCGAGACGGCGGTTGAACTTCATGCGGCCCACACGCGACAAGTCGTAGGCGTCGGCATCGAAGAACAGGCGGTTGAACAGGGCCTCGACGGCGTCTTCGGTGGGCGGCTCTCCAGGGCGCATCATGCGGTAAATCGCCACCTTGGCGCCGAGCTGGTCGGCGACTTCATCGATGCGCAGGGTTTGCGAAATGAACGCGCCCTGGTCGAGGTCGTTGATGTAGAGCGTCTGGATTTGCTGGATTCCGGCTTCGCGAATCTTTTTCAGCAGCGCCTCGGTGAGCTCCTCGTTGGCGCGGGCCACGATCTCGCCGGTGTCCTGCGACACCAGATTGCGCGCCAGCACTTTGCCCAGCAGGAAGTCTTCCGGCACCGACAGGCGTTGCGTGCCGCCCTGCTCCAGCTCGCGCAGATGGCGGGTGTTGATGCGCTTGTCCTTGGCGACCACCACTTTGCCGGTCTGGTCGATCAGATCAAAGCGGGCCACTTCACCCTTGAAATGGTCGGGCACGAATTCAAGCAAAGCGCCATCGTCCATCAACTGCAGGTGATCGAAGGCGAAGAAATGCGCCAGGATCTGCTCGGGGTTCAGGCCCAGGGCCTTGAGCAGGATGGTCACCGGCATCTTGCGCCGACGGTCGACGCGGAAATACAGAATGTCCTTGGCATCAAACTCGAAGTCGAGCCAGGAGCCACGGTAAGGAATGATGCGGGCGGAAAACAGCAGCTTGCCCGAGCTGTGGGTCTTGCCCTTGTCGTGCTCGAAGAACACACCGGGCGAGCGGTGCAACTGGCTGACGATCACCCGCTCGGTACCGTTGATGATGAACGAGCCCTTGTCGGTCATGAGCGGAATCTCGCCCATATAGACCTCCTGCTCCTTCACCTCCTTGACCGTTGGCTTGGCCGCTTCGCGGTCCATCACGATCAGGCGCACCTTGGCCCGCAGTGCCGACGCATAGGTCAGACCGCGTTGCTGGCATTCACGCACGTCGAAGACCGGGCGCGCCAGCGTGTAGCCGTTGTATTCCATGCGCACATACTGGTTGTGCGACACGATAGGGAAAATGGCGCGGAACGCCGCTTCCAGCCCTTCGTCCTTGCGCTGCGGCAAGGGAAGGTCTTTTTGCAAAAAGGCCTCGTAGGAGTTGATCTGCGTAGCCAGCAGATAGGGGACATCCAGGACGCTCTGGCGGCTGCCAAAACTTTTCCGAATGCGCTTTTTCTCAGTGAACGAGTAGGACATGGATACGCTCCGCTCCACAGGGACAAAATCAGTTATCGCATAACCCGGGCTCACCCCAGGCCATGTGGTAACCAAGCTGCCGGCCTGAACCGGCAGAAGGCGCGAAAGCCCGGGAGGCCAATTGACCTTCCGGGCCCACGCAAAACCAAAGACTTACTTGATTTCAGCCTTGGCGCCGGCTTCTTCCAGCTTCTTCTTCGCAGCTTCGGCATCGGCCTTGGCGATGCCTTCCTTGACGGCCTTGGGCGCGCCGTCCACCAGGTCCTTGGCCTCCTTCAGGCCCAGGCCCGTCAGTTCGCGCACCGCCTTAATGACGCTGACCTTGTTTGCACCGACTTCCGTCAGGATCACGTTGAATTCGGTCTGTTCTTCCACGGCAGCAGCAGCACCGCCGCCCGCGCCAGGAGCGGCCACGGCCATCGCGGCAGCGGACACACCGAATTTTTCTTCGAACGCCTTGACCAGGTCGTTGAGTTCCATCACGGTCATGCCGCCGACTGCGTCGAGGATTTCCTGTTGATTCATTGCCATTTGTTGACTCCGAGATAAATGTTTGAAAAGAGAATGTTGAAAGCTTCAGCTGATCAGGCTGCTTCGGTTTCGCGCTTTTTCGCCAACTGACCCAGCGCCACGGCAAAGCCGGACACGGGTGCCTGCATGACACCCAGCAGACGCGCCAGCAGCACTTCGCGCGACGGAATGCTGGCAAGGGACTTGACCCCAGCGGCGTCGAGCGCCTTGCCGTTGACCACACCCGAGCGAATGACCAGCTTGTCGTTGGTTTTGGCAAAGTCGTTGATGACCCGGGCGGCGGCTACTGCATCTTCGGAAAATCCGTAGATCAGCGGGCCAGCCATTTCACCGGCGAGAACTTCGCAAGAGGTTCCCGAAACGGCGCGCTTGGCCAGGGTGTTCTTGAACACCTGGAGATGCACCCCGTTTTCGCGAGCCTGCTTGCGCAGCTTGGTCATCTGCTCGACTGCAATGCCGCGATACTCGGCCAGAACCAGGGATTGCGCCTTGGCTGCCAGCGCCGAGATTTCCTCGACTGAAGCTTGCTTTTCAGAGCGGTTAAGACTCAAGATTGACTCCTGAAGAAATTGCCTTGAACCGAAGCGGTTGAAACGGTCCAAAGCGCCTAAACAAGCGTCCTCTGGAGTGACTACAGGCAAGGTTCGCACTTTGCCCATTCTCTCGTCCAGCGGGTTCGCCATCTGCGCAGACCCGACGTCGCAGACATGACGTCGAATTAAGCGAGACTGCCGTCTCGCGCCTGCGGTCTTGGATCGCCCGAGGCGGCATGGAAATCGCCGCATCGGCCCACCAATTCCTGCTCAGTCTCACCGGTCATTTCGACCGGCAAAGACTGGTTCAAACATTTACTGCCCAGCGACCGCGGCGTTCACCGTGGCGGTATCGACGCGCACGCCGATACCCATGGTGGACGAAACCGCCACCTTTTTCAGGTAGATGCCCTTGGCAGCTTGCGGACGCGCTTTTTGTAGCGCTTCGATCAGCGCGGCCAGATTGCTGCGCAGCGCATCGGCGCCAAACGAGGCACGGCCGATCGTGCCATGCACAATGCCGGCCTTGTCGGCACGAAACTGCACCTGACCGGCTTTGGCGTTTTTCACCGCACCCGCGACGTCCGGCGTCACAGTACCCACCTTGGGGTTGGGCATCATGCCGCGCGGGCCGAGAATCTGACCCAGCGCACCGACTACGCGCATGGCGTCGGGCGAAGCGATGACGACGTCAAAATTGAGATTGCCGGCCTTGACCTGCTCGGCCAAGTCTTCAAAACCAACGATGTCTGCGCCGGCGGCTTTGGCCTCTTCAGCCTTGGCGCCTTGGGCGAACACGGCAACGCGCTTGATCTTGCCCGTCCCCGCGGGCAGCACGACCGAACCCCGCACGACCTGGTCGGACTTGCGGGTATCCACGCCGAGGCTCACCGCCACGTCGATGGATTCGTCGAACTTGGCGACCGCGCATTCCTTGATCAGCACCAGAGCATCATCCAGCGCGTACAGCTTGTTGGAATCGACCTTGGCGCGCAGGGCGGCATAACGTTTGGGCATCTTGGCCATTTACACGCCCTCCACAGTCACGCCCATCGAACGGGCAGTGCCCGCGATGGTGCGAACAGCCGCGTCGAGATCGGCGGCCGTCAGGTCTTTCATCTTGGTGTTGGCGATCTCTTCGAGCTGAGCCCGGGTGATCTTGCCCACCTTGTCGGTATGCGGTTTGGCCGAGCCCTTGTCGAGCTTGATGGCCTTCTTGATCAACACACCGGCGGGCGGGGTCTTGATGATGAAGGTGAACGATTTGTCCGCGAAGGCGGTGATGACCACAGGCAGCGCAAGGCCCGGCTCCACACCTTGGGTCTGCGCGTTGAACGCCTTGCAGAACTCCATGATGTTGAGGCCGCGCTGACCCAGCGCCGGGCCGATCGGCGGCGAGGGATTGGCTTTACCAGCTGGCACTTGCAGCTTGATGAAGCCGACAATTTTCTTTGCCATAGTGACTCCGAATGGGTACGAGCGCCTTTGTTTTCACAAGGCTCCCCGAAACCCGCCCTTTAAGACTTGCACTGCAACCCGGGCGGGATGGGCGGCAGCAATCAAACAGTCTGTGGTTGCTCGCACGCAACCACGCAGATCAACAAGCGGTCAAAGCCGCTCGATCTGCTGAAACTCCAATTCCACCGGCGTGGCGCGGCCAAAGATGGTGACCGAGACGCGAAGCCGCGACTTTTCGTAGTTCACCTCTTCCACATGGCCGTTGAAGTCGGTGAACGGGCCTTCCTTGATGCGGACCATTTCACCCACCTCGAACTGCACCTTGGGACGTGGTTTGTCCGCACCCTCCTGCATCTGGCTCATGATCTTGTTGACATCCGCCTCGCTGATCGGCACGGGACGATTCTTAGCGCCGCCCACGAAACCGGTCACCTTGCTGGTGTGTTTGACCAAATGCCAGGTCGCGTCGTCCATTTCCATTTCCACCAGCACATAGCCCGGGAAAAAGCGACGTTCGGTAATACTTTTATGGCCATTCTTGATTTCGACGACTTCTTCCGTCGGCACCAGAATGCGCCCGAATTTGGTTTGCATCCCCGCGCGCTCAATGCGCTCGGCGAGGTTGCGCTGCACTGCCTTCTCCATGCCGGAATAGGCGTGGACGACATACCATTGCTTGCCAGCTTGCGCCGCCATCGTTTGTGCTTCAGCCATACTCATGCTCCTAGCGCTTCCAACCAAGGATCAGGTCGTAGAGCACATATTCCAGCGATTTGTCGGTCAGCCAGAGGAAAAGGGCCATCAAAATAACAAAGGCAAATACGATGCCCGTCATTTGCATGGCCTCTTTGCGCGTCGGCCAAACCACCTTCTTGGTTTCGCGCACCGCATCCTGCCCGTAGGCAATGAGCGCTCGCCCCGGCTCGGAGAGAAAAAACATCACAACCGCGCCCGCCAGCAATACCAGGAACGTGACGACGCGCACCCACATGGGCTGCCCGCCCAGACCATAAAAAAGGCCCAGCGCGGCGAGCAGCAACACCGCCGCCGCTCCCAACTTAGCTTTGTCCGCCCCAGTGGAGACGGTTTCGACAGACGGATTCGCCATATGGATTTACGCGCGTTCAACCCCGAAACGGTTCGGAGTGGCAGGGGCAGAGGGAATCGAACCCCCAACCTTCGGTTTTGGAGACCGACGCTCTGCCAATTGAGCTATGCCCCTGTAACTTCTAGCACCAAGGCCGTTGTCTGCGAAACAGGCAACGGCCGCAATTCAAACAGATTCGGGCCGACCCCGCAGGGCGCCCTTACAAAACCCCGGTTCGGAGCGCACGCCGGATTTCTCCAGAAGCCACTCCGAATCCAGGTTGAACGATTTACTCGATGATCTTGGCCACGACACCGGCGCCGACGGTACGACC
>CALBRU010000076.1 GCA_937927695.1 uncultured Thiomonas sp.
ATCTGCAAGACTTTTCAGTACCCGCCACCTACACCGGCCTGGCGCTGCTCACTGCCGCCATGACCAAGGCGCACAGCACCGAGCCGCTGAAGGTCGCCAGCGCGATGGAAGGGCTCAAGTTCCACACCTTCAACGGCGAGGTCACCATGCGTGCAGCCGATCACCAGTTGCTCCAGCCCATCTATGTCAGCGACTGGCAGCCGGTCTCGCCCGCCAACCCCTACGACGTGGAAAACACCGGCTACACCTTTGCGCTGGAGCACACCTACCGCCCCGCGCAGACCACCCTGCCCGCGCAATGCACCATGCAGCGGCCGCTGATGACCGAGGTCTATCCGGTCAAACCGCCCAAGGTGACGGCCAGCGCGGTGCCCGGCGCCAGCCAGGGCACGCCGTCGCGCTAAAGCAGGGAGTCTTATCCCTGGCCACGGCTGCTGCATGGAGGCGCTCGCACTCTCCGCCCTCAATGGCCTGAGCTACAGCCTGCTGCTGTTCCTGCTCGCCTCAGGGCTGACGCTGATCTTTTCGCTGCTGGGCGTACTCAATTTCGCCCACGGCAGTTTCTACATGCTCGGCGCCTATCTGGCCTGGCAAAGCGGCCAGTGGCTGGGCTTCTGGGGTGGACTGCTGCTTGCGCCGCTGGGCGTTGCCGTGGTGGCTACAGGGTTTGAAGTCGGCGTGTTGCGACGTCTGCGCTCGCAGGGGCATCTGCCGGAGTTGCTCGCCACTTTCGCCTTCGGCGTGGTGCTGGTGGAAGCAGCTCGCCTGTTGTGGGGCAGCGGCTCGGCGCCCTATGCCATACCCGCATCGCTGCAGGGCGCGCTGTTCGCCTTGAACGGGGTGGATTTTCCGGTGTACCGAGGCTTTGTCATGGCGACGGCGCTGGCCGCGCTGGCGCTGGCCTGGCTGCTGCTGTGGCGCACACGCGCCGGGCTGATCGTGCAGGCCGCGCTGACACACGCGCCCATGACTTCGGCTCTGGGACACGATGTGCGCGCCGTGCAGACCGGGGTGTTTGCCGTGGGCGGCGCACTGGCCGGGCTGGCCGGTGCGGTGGGCGGGCCGCTGCTCGTCACCGAGCCGGACATGGCCGCGCAAATGGGCGCGCTGCTGTTTGCCGTCATCATCATCGGCGGTCTGGGGTCGTTGCGCGGCGCGCTGTTGGGTGCGCTACTGGTGGGCGAAGTGCAGACCCTCGCCGTGGCCGTCAACGGTTCATTGGCCGACGGCCTGCAGCGTCTGGGCTGGAACGCCCCGGCCGCCTGGCCCGCGAGCGACGGCATTCTCCCCAGCCTGCTGCACCTCGACCTGGCCCGCGCCGCGCCGCTACTGCCCTATGTGCTGCTGGTCGTGGTGCTGGCGCTGCGCCCGCAGGGGCTGACGCGCGCGCTGTCTCGGGACGACGCGCTGTGAATGTCGCCGTGCCGACCCCGGCGCGCGGCCGCGCTGCGTCGTTCAAAACGCTGTTAACAGTGCTGTTCCCGGCGCTGGTCGCGCTGCCGCTGGCCTTACCGCTGGACAGCGCCGGTTTCAGCCTGCTGTCGCAACTGGCCAGCGCCTGGCTGCTGCTGCTGTCGCTGGGGCTGCTGGTCACCCGCGCCGGGCTGCTCAGCTTCGGGCAGGCGATGTATGCGGGGCTGGCCGCCTATGCCGCCGCCCATGCGATGAACACGATTGCCGCCTCCGGCTGGCCGCTGCCCTTTGCCCTGGCGCCCTTGTATGGCGGCATGTTTGCCGTGGCCGTGGCGCTGGTGCTCGGCCCGATCAGCGTGCGGCGAGGGGGCTTGAGCTTTGCCATGATCACACTGGGGCTGGGCCTGCTCGTGGCGCTGGCGGCGCCCATGTTGGAGGGGTTTTTCGGCGGAGAGGGCGGCGTTTCCACCGACCGCACCGCCGGGCCGGTCTGGCTGGGGCTCGATCTGCTGTCGCAGCGGCAGGTCTATGGCGTGAGCGCCGCTTATGTGCTGTTGGGCGCGGCCTTGCTGCGGGGGCTCGACGGCACCCGGCTCGACCTGCTGGCGCGCGCAGTGCGCGACAACCCCTTGCGCGTTGCGGTCAGCGGCGCCACACCGCGACGGGTTCGGCTGCAACTGGTGCTGGTCAGCGCCTTCCTAGCGGGCCTGTCCGGTGCCTTGCAAACCCTGCGTCTCGAACAGGTGAGCGCCGGATCGCTCGGGCTGCCGCAATCGAGCATGGCTCTGCTGTTCAGCCTGGCTGCAGGCAGCGGCACGGCTTGGAGCGCTTTGCTGGGCGCGGGCTTGATGGTAGGCAGCGAGTCGGTTCTGGCCTCGGTTTCGCGCGCCTGGATGCTGTATGTCGGGCTTGGCTTTCTCGCCATCGTGATCTGGGCGCCGCAGGGTTTGAGCGGGGTCTTGCGCGATTTGGCGCAACGGCTTCACGCCCGCCGCAATCCCGATCTGCTGTGGGGCCTGGCTGCCCTGCTGCTCTGCGGCGCGCTGGCGGTCATCGGCGCGAGCAGCCTGATCGAACTGCTCTACGCGGAGCGTCAACAACTGCTGGTGGGCAGCACCCTGCGGCTGTATGGCGTGCCGCTACAGATCGACAGCGCCGATGTCTGGATTGGCGCGGCGCTGCTGGCCGCCACGGGCGCGGGGCTGTGCACCCTGGTGTGGCGGGCGCTGGCGCCGCAGCTGCGTGAAGGCGGAGCCCGCGAATGAACGCCGCATTCAACGTCACCTCCAACATCGGCTGCAACGTCATATCCAACGCCACTGCGCGCCCGCCCCTGCTCGACGTGCGTGGCGTGCACTGCGTGCTCGGTGGCCAGCCCATTCTCACTGATCTGAATCTGCGCGTTGCAGCGGGCGAACGCGTGGCCCTCATCGGCCCCAACGGCGCGGGCAAATCCACCTTGTTTCAGGTGATCAGCGGCCTGCGCCCCCTGCGCGCCGGGAGCGTGTGGCTGGCGGGCCGACGGATCGACCGCATGAACCCCGCGCAGATCGCCCAGGCGGGTGTCGGCCGCAGCTTCCAATCGCCGCAGGTTTTTTCCCGCTTGAGCGTGGCGGACAATCTGCTCGCCTGCCTGCTTGCGGCGCAACCGGCGCGGCGCTGGTGGCTGCCGTACCGACGCGACGCCGAACTGCGGCAGCAGGTCGCACACTGGCTGCAGGCGCTGCAATTGCAAGACTGCGCCGATATGCCGGCGCAAAGCATCGACTATGCCCGCCTGCGCGCGCTGGAACTCGGCCTCGGGCTGATCAACCGCGCGCCTTTGCTGCTGCTCGACGAACCCACCGCGGGCATGAACCGGGCACAGGCCGCGCACATGCTCGACCTGATCGCGCAGCTCTGCGGCGACCGCACCCTGCTGCTGATCGAGCACGACCCAGACGCGGTGTTCCGCCTGGCCACGCGGGTGGTCGTGCTGCATCAGGGCCGCGTGCTGGCCGACGGCGCGCCCGAGGCCATTCGCCACAACGCGCAGGTGCAGGCGGTCTATCTGGGCACGGCGCCATGAAGCTCCCGCCCGAGGAAGGCGCGCTGCTCGATGTTCGCTCGCTGCAGGCGGGTTACGGACCGGTGCAGGTGCTGCGTGGCGTGCATCTGCAACTGCGCGCGGGGGAATTGCTGCTTGTTCTCGGGCGCAATGGCAGCGGGCGCAGCACCCTGCTCAAGGCGCTGATGGGCCTTATTCCCGCAACGAGCCACGCCAGCCTTGCCGGACAAGAGATGCTCGGTCTGACCACGCATCGCCGCGCCCTGCTGGGGCTGGGCTATGTGCCGGAGCAGCGCGAGATTTTTCCGCGTCTGAGCGTGCGGCAGAACCTGCTTTTGGGCGTCAAGCCCGCACGCACGGGCCCGTCGCGCTGGAACGAGGCAGCGGTGCTGGCTCTATTTCCGGCACTGGCGCCGCGCCTGCACGCGCCCGCCCAGGCGCTGTCCGGCGGCGAACAGCAAATGCTCGCCATCGCCCGCACGCTGATGGGTAACCCCGATCTGCTCCTGCTCGATGAGCCAACCGAAGGTCTGGCGCCCCAGCGCGTGGCCGCGACGGCCCTGCTCATCCGGCAACTGCAAGGGCTGGGGCTGGGCGTGCTGATGGTCGAGCAAAAACCGGGGGCGCGAGAGCTGGCCGATCGCGTCATCGTGCTCGGTGACGGCCTCACGCAGTTCGAAGGCCCACCCGCTGAAATACCGCCCGACGTCTCAGCGGCGTGGCTTTGAGGCGGCAGCCCGCAAGCGCCGCGCGGCCAGGGGACCGACCTGCAGATCGGAAGAGC
>CALBRU010000077.1 GCA_937927695.1 uncultured Thiomonas sp.
CGAACCCGATCAACTGTTTCGCAAGCGCCTTGGCGTCATCGTGCTCATTTTCCTGGGATTGTTCAGCTTCATTACCTGGAAGCTGAAATCCGAATACTGGAAAGATGTCACCTAACTCTGACTAACGCCCGCACCCCGGGCGCGCAGCCCAATCCCGTCCAAAATCCGTATGGCCGGGGTGGCTAGAGCCACCCCGTTTCGTCTTTCAGGAGTCTGCATTCATGATGGTGCTCTATTCCGGCACGACCTGCCCGTTTTCGCAGCGTTGCCGCTTCGTGCTGTTCGAAAAAGGCATGGATTTCGAAATCCGTGACGTCGACCTGTTCAACAAACCCGAAGACGTCAGCGTCATGAATCCCTACGGGCAGGTACCCATCCTGGTCGAACGCGACCTCATCCTGTACGAATCCAACATCATCAACGAGTACATCGACGAGCGCTTCCCGCACCCGCAGCTCATGCCCGGCGATCCGGTGGCACGCGCCCGCGTGCGGCTGTTCCTGTTCAATTTTGAGAAGGAACTGTTTGTGCACGTGACGACGCTGGAATCGCGCGCCACCAAGTCCAACGAAAAAGCGCTCGAAAAGGCCCGCAGCGCCATTCGCGACCGCCTGACGCAGCTCGCGCCCGTCTTCCTCAAAAACAAATACATGCTGGGCGAAGACTTTTCCATGCTCGACGTGGCCATCGCCCCGCTGCTGTGGCGCCTCGATCACTACGGCATCGATCTGCCCAAGTCGGCGCTCCCGCTAGCCAAGTATGCCGAGCGCATTTTCCAGCGTCCTGCCTATATCGAGGCGCTCACGCCCTCCGAAAAGATCATGCGCAAGTAAGCAGTTCGGTGCACCGTGATGAACAGCGATTCGCAAAACATCGGCTCAACCAAGCCCTACCTCATCCGCGCCCTGTACGAATGGTGCACGGATAACGGCCTGACCCCCTACCTGGCCGTACAGGTCGGGGCTGGTGCGCGGGTGCCGATGGAGTTCGTGAAGAACGGTGAAATCGTGCTGAACATCAGCTTCGACGCCACCAGCGCGCTGAACATCGGCAACGATGAAATTCGCTTCAAGGCGCGCTTCGGCGGCGTGGCCAGAGACATTCTGGTCCCGATCGGCCAAGTCTCAGCCATCTATGCGCGAGAAAACAGCCAAGGTATGGCCTTTCCTGTCGAAACCGATGACGAATCAGCCGAGATCGGTGAAGCCAACAACGCACCCGCCGCAGAAGACCAGGACGAACCGGCTAAAGCCAGCAAGCCCACGCGGCTGCAGCCGGTAAAATCCAAGGACTCGGAATCGGAAGAACCTTCCTCCGATCCGCCCCCCAGCGCCCCCCGCCCCGGCGGGGGGCATCTGACCCGCGTGAAGTAGTCCAGCGACCTCAAGGTCACCGGATAACTGACCCACGCAACCCGGCACTCAGCAGCGCCTACGCCGACTTAGCTCAGCTGGTAGAGCAACCGCCTTGTAAGCGGTAGGTCATCCGTTCGATTCGGATAGTCGGCACCAGTCTCCGCTTGGAATTTCAGGCCATGCGGCCTTATGCAGGGCATGGCGTATGCGCGCGTAATTCCTGCATGAACAAGTCGGATAAAAAATTATCTGGACAATCCGTCTCAATTTGTATCAAATAGTGACTGAGCCTTTACTGGCTCTTTCAGGGAGTGTGCAATTCACCCAGGTCGACATCGACCTGGGTTTTTTTTTCGCCTCCATTTTGCGTCTCTCTCTTTTTCTCTCATCTCTTTCTCACATGAACCGCCTATGCCTGCAACAGGGGGCAAATGCTGTCGGCGACTCTGAGAGACAATAGGCTTGTCTTAGTTCGGTATCTGCTTATGTCCTCTCCCACCCCTCGCACCGATTGGCCTCAGGCCATCGTCCTGCACAAGTTATCTCGCGTGCTCGAACTCACCTATGCCGACGGAACCCAATACCAGCTGCCGTTTGAGCTGATGCGGGTCTTTTCGCCGTCTGCCGAGGTACGCGGGCACGGGCCTGGGCAGGAAACCTTGCAGACTGGCAAGCGTCTCGTCGAGATCGATAGTGTGATGCAGGTCGGAAACTACGCCATCCAGCCGCACTTCTCGGACGGCCATGACAGCGGCATCTACAGTTGGGATTATTTGCATTTCCTGGGGCAAAACCAGGAGTCGCTCTGGGCGGACTATCTGAACCGCCTACAGGCTGCCGGTGCCGACCGCGACGCGCCCATGCCCGAGGCCACGTCCAACGTACACCACTGCTCGTCTCACTGACTCTCACTGACTCTCGCATTGAGCTTCCCATGTCCGATACCCAATCCACCTCTACCACCCATTTTGGCTACCAGCAGGTCGCCGAAGATGAAAAAGCTGCGCGCGTGCGGGGTGTGTTCGATTCGGTCGCGTCGCGCTATGACGTGATGAACGATCTGATGAGTGGCGGCTTGCATCGCGTCTGGAAGGCGTTCACGATTGCCATCTCGGGTGTGCGCCCAGGTCAGCGCGTGCTGGATGTCGCTGCGGGAACCGGCGATCTGTCGCGCGCTTTCGCCCGTAAGGTCGGGCCCACTGGCCTGGTGGTGATGAGCGACATCAATGGCTCCATGCTGCGGGCAGGCCGAGACCGGCTCATCGACTCTGGCGTGCTGGTGCCGACGGTCTTATGCGATGCCGAA
This sequence comes from uncultured Thiomonas sp., assembly GCA_937927695.1. Taxonomy (GTDB): domain Bacteria; phylum Pseudomonadota; class Gammaproteobacteria; order Burkholderiales; family Burkholderiaceae_C; genus Thiomonas. The sequence continues at coordinate 2,662 of CALBRU010000077.1, forward strand.
AAGCTGCCCTTCCCGGACGCGCAATTCGATCTGGTGAGTGTGGCATTCGGTCTGCGCAACATGACCCACAAAGATGTGGCGCTGCGCGAGATGCAACGTGTGCTCAAGCCGGGCGGAAAATTGCTCGTGCTGGAGTTTTCCAAGCCCTGGGCGCCGCTGCGCGGGGCCTACGACCTCTACTCCTTCCAGGTTTTGCCACGCCTGGGCAAAATGGTTGCGGGCGACCCGCAGAGCTATCAGTACCTGGCCGAATCCATCCGCATGCACCCGGATCAGGAAACCCTCGCTGGCATGATGCGAGAAGCGGGTTTCGGTCATGTCGATTGGCACAACCTGACAGCTGGCGTCGTGGCGCTACATATCGGGCAGAAATTTTGAGCTGACGCAATGCAAAACGCGCGCATTGAACTTTTCCATCGATCTGGTAACAAAATGTCACCTCTTCTCGACTTTCTGGAAATTGCATGAAAACGACTGGTTTGCTTCGCACCCTTCTGACTTTCGGCCTGACGCTGACTCTTGCTCTGGGTCTCGCACTGAGCGCTGTCGATGCGCATGCCAAACGTATGGGCGGCGGCAAGAGCATGGGGCGGCAGAGCAATGCCGTAACCCAGCGCGAAGCGGCACCACCGCAACAAGCCACGCCCGCTGCCACACGCCAGCAGGCCGCGGCCACACCGCCCGCCAAGCAGCCCAGCCGTTGGGGTGGCATTCTGGGGGGGCTGGCTGCCGGTCTGGGTCTTGCCGCGCTGTTCCACGCACTCGGCTTCGGCGGTGCGCTGGGCTCCTTCCTCGGCTCGGTGCTGATGATCGGTCTGCTCGCGCTGGCCGCGTTCTGGATTTTCAATCTGCTGCGCCGGAAGTCCAGCACCAACAAGTCCGCCCAGCCCATGCAATATGCAGGCGCCTCGCAGGGCTATGCGCAGGCACCCCTGGGCGTCGAAACGCATATGCCGGCGCAGTGGACGCCTGGTGCCGGCTCGCAAACTGCAAGTAGGGCTGGCATTCCTGCCGATTTTGATCGCGAAGGGTTTCTGGCGAGCGCCAAGCAGCACTACATCCGCTTGCAGCAAGCCTGGGATGCGGCTGATCTGAACAGCCTGAAAACCTTCGCTACTGCCGAGATGTACGACGCCTTGGCTGCCGATCTGCAACAACGCGGCATGACGCCCAACAAGACGGAAATCGTTACCCTCGAAGCCTCGCTGCTCGCGTTGGAAGAAACCCCGACTGAATACGTCGCCAGTGTCGAGTTCTCCGGTCTGGTGCGCGAAGAAACCTGGGGTGGCGCGAGCCCGGTGCGCGAAGTGTGGAACCTGGTGAAACCTCGCGATGGCTCCAGCGGTTGGCAACTGGCCGGCATTCAGCAGTTGAATTGACGCGCCGACTTTACCCTGCAGCACTCTCACTCTACGCCGCCGCCGCGAAAGCGCTGCGGCGTTTTTCATGCAGCGCTTGCGCGACCAAACCTCTCAACGGAGACAGGCTACTGAGAAACTCCTCGCTTCATCCTACGGGGTCGGGCCTGCCCGATG
>CALBRU010000078.1 GCA_937927695.1 uncultured Thiomonas sp.
CTTCCAATCCTCGAGCATCACATCGTGCTTGCCCACGCGCAGAAAGTAACCGATTCGGCTGGTGAGCAGCTTGCCGGGCTCGGGCCATTCGGTTTGCGAGATGCCGTCCGTGCCCAGCAAGCGGTAGACAGGCGCGGCGGCCGCGGCCGCCAGGAACTCGCCTTTGGGGTCGGCCCACAGATCCTCCGTGGCGCTATTCACCAGCACCGGCCGGGGCGCGATGAGCGCCAGCAGCTCGTTCTGATCGAACGGACACTGGTCCTCCCTGCCGCTATACTTGGCGTAATTGCCGCAGAACCAATGCGGGAAGTTCCGGTTAAGGTCCGCGATTCGCTCGCCGAAGATCCGCCGGCTCAGGGCGGCGCCGCCCGCTCCGGAATCGTTCGAAACCACCACCGCGAACCGTTCGTCCTGGGCGCCCGCCCAAAGACTGGTCTTGCCGAGACGGCTGTGGCCGATCACCACCACACGCTTGGCGTCCACGCGGGGGAGCGTTTCCAGAAAATCCAGGCCCCGGCTCAGCGCCCACGCCCTACGCGGCCAGCGCATCGTGCGTCAACTGTTTCCCCAGCTCGACGCGGCCGGAAAACAGCAACAGATCCGTGACTGGTCCGCCGAGCTGCTGCGGCTCAGCGGCATTGCGCTGCAGGTCAACGGCGCGCCGCAGCAGACCCCGTCCCTCGTGGCTGCCAACCATGTGTCGTGGATCGACATCTTCGCCATCAATGCCGTGCAACCCGTGCGCTTCGTCTCCAAGTCGGAGGCGGCGCAATGGCCCTTCATCGGCCCGCTGGTACGCGGCGTGGGCTCGCTGTTCATCGAGCGCGAGCGCGCGCAAGACGTGGTGCGCGTCATCCACCAGATGGCGCAATGCCTGCAAGACGGCGACCATGTCGGCGTGTTCCCCGAAGGCACCACCGGCTACGGCCACGATCTGCTGCCGTTCCACGCCAATTTATTCCAAGCCGCCTGCTCATCAGACTGCCCGACGGCGGTGCAGCCCGTGTTGCTGTTCTACGCCGACCAGCGCAGCGGTCGTTTCAGCCGCGCCGCCTCGTATGTGGGCGATGAAACCATGGTCGGCAGCCTGTGGCGCATGAGCGCCGCCGCCCCCTTGCGCGTGGAAGTCAACTACCTGCCCCCGCTGCGCGCGTCCAGCCGCCGAGCCCTCGCCCAACAGACCCGCGACGCCATCGCCGAACACCTCCACCAGCGCCTGCGCGACAACCGTTGAGCTCGACCTCTACAATTCGCGCGCTCCCCTCGCCGTAGTTCAATGGATAGAACGGCTGCCTCCTAAGCGGCAAATACAGGTTCGATTCCTGTCGGCGGGACCATGTCATCTGCCCATAAGAAAAACTGATGCGCACCCCGCCCGACGATGACGACGATGTGTATCGTCTATGGGACGCCCTGGCCGACCATGGCGCGCAAAATACTCAGGCAGCGTTGGCACTCTGTCTGCGCACCCTGTGCGACTGGACTGGCTCACAAAACGGATACTGGATGGGTCTTGTGCGACTTTCCCACAAACCCGGCCAACCGGATTTGCTCAAGGGCTGGCGAATCGGTGTGTCGGTGGGAATGCGACGCCCCGAGCTCACAACCCCAGCGCGCATTCGGCACGACATGCCGACCATCCAGACACCGACTGTCGGCGCAGCCGCGCAAGCGATTGCGGCTACGGCCGGACGGTTTCGCAGCTTCAGCATGTGCACAGGCATTTTCGACCCGGCGACGTTGGAGGAAGCCGAACACTATTTTGTTTTTGATAACCCGCCTGGAATTTCTAACCGGATCTGGATCGTCGCCCCAGTCAATGCAGGCGTCGAATCCTTGTTCATATTCGACTCGTATACCCACGGAATGCCTTTCGACGCGGCACTCATACGGCGCGCCACTCAGGCGCTGCGCGGGATCAAGTGGTTCCATCGGCAGTTGCTTTGTTCGCATGGTTTGGGCCTGTGTGCCGATCCCCTCTCACCTGCCGAGCAGCGACTGGTTCCAGAGTTGCTCAATGGCGATCACGAGAAGGTCATCGCGAACCGCCTCGGCCTCACCGAGGCAACGCTGCATCAATACGCAACGAGCGTTTATCGCAAGTTCGGCGTGCACGGGCGCGCCGAATTCATGTCGCTCTGGCTACGAGGAGGAGCTTTGACCCCGCATTCGCGGCAGAACACTACTGATCAGTAGGTATCTTTGTTCGCGCGTCCTTCCTAGAGTGAAAAACACAAGGTGCAGCAATCCGCTACGCCGATGGATCCTAAGGATCCAATCACTCAAGGAGCACGTCATGTCCAGGTTACTGTTGATCGTCGCCATTTTTGCCGTGCCGCTTCTGCTCAGCGCATGCGGTACGCCGCTGCTACTCTGATGCCAACTCAGGCACCTGGCAGTCCCTATGCCAAATGGGTATGCGGGTATGCCAGGGCAAGCAGCCTGTCGGACTTGAGGGTCGTGGGCTGCTAGACATGCCAAAGCCACGCGCGAATCGGTGGCCTGGCTACTTCCCAGCAGCCGCGATCGGCGGCACGTCGAACTGCACGTCGCCGCATTGCGCGCGCTGGCGCAGGGCGTGGTCGATGAGGATGATGGCCACCAGCGCTTCGGCAATGGGCGCGGCGCGGATGCCCACGCAGGGGTCGTGTCGGCCATGGGTTTCCACCGTGGTGGGGGCGTTGCGCATGTCCACGGACTGCCGCGGCAGTCGGATGCTCGATGTGGGTTTGATAGCGATGGAAGCCACCACGTCCTGCCCAGTGCTGATGCCGCCGAGCACACCGCCGGCGTTGTTGGAGGTGAAGCCCTGCGGGGTGAGTTCATCGCCATGCTGCGTGCCTTTTTGCGCCACGCTGGCGAAGCCCGCGCCAATCTCCACCCCCTTGACGGCGTTCAGCCCCATGAGCGCGTGGGCGATGTCGGCGTCGAGCTTGTCATACAAGGGCTCGCCCCAGCCAACGGGCACGCCGCTGGCGCTCACCATGATGCGCGCGCCGACGGAGTCGCCCGACTTGCGCAGCGCGTCCATATACGCCTCAAGCTCGGGCACGATGTCGGCGTTGGGCGAGAAGAACGGGTTCTGATGCACCGCATCCCAGGTCTGGAAGGGGATGGGCACTTCGCCGAGCTGGGTCATGCAGGCGCGAACCGTCACGCCGTACTGCGCGGCCAGCCACTTCTTCGCCACCGCACCCGCGGCCACGATGGGCGCGGTCAGCCGCGCGGACGATCGGCCGCCGCCGCGCGGATCGCGCAGCCCGTATTTGCGCCAGTAGGTGTAGTCGGCGTGGCCGGGGCGGAAGGTGTCCAGGAGGTTGCCGTAGTCCTTGCTGCGCTGGTCGGTGTTGCGGATCAGCAGGGCGATGGGGGTGCCGGTGGTCTTGCCCTCGAACACGCCGGATAGGATTTCCACCTGATCGGCTTCCTGCCGCTGCGTCACATGGCGACTGGTACCGGGGCGGCGGCGGTCGAGATCGGGCTGGATGTCGGCCTCGCACAGATCCATGCCGGGCGGGCAGCCGTCGATGACGCCACCGATGGCCGGGCCGTGGGATTCGC
>CALBRU010000079.1 GCA_937927695.1 uncultured Thiomonas sp.
CATGATCAGGCCGCTTCTGCAGGAGCCGCAGAAGCCGCAGAAGCCGAACTAGGCCCGATGCGCCGAGTATGTTCGGCAAGCTCCGACAGGATGTTTTCTGCCGCTTTTGCGCTGAGATCAAGCGGTGAAAATCGTGCTTCAAGCGAATAGGCCAGAAATAGACTGCGATTTTTTTCAGTGCTCAAGACATAACCCATCGACCAATCACCAAACAGCCGCTTATCAATCTCTTGATAGCTCAGGATGGCCGATTGGTTGTGCCGCGGGTCGCGCAGAATTTTGGCGTAAAGGGTGTTGATTTTCGAGCGAGCGCCTTCTAAAGCCTGAAGAAAAAATCCGTCAGCAAACACCAGCATGCCGGTCAAGCCAAGAGGCGGGTTGTTGCGCCGAGAGGCGTTCAGAATGTCGTGAACGTCAGCCGGACCGAAGTTGGGCGCAATTCGGCTGGCGTAAATCATTCGGATCATGGGATCCATGCAACCTCCGTGGTGTAAAAGTCGATCTCACGCCGCTGCACGGGCGTTCAATTGGCTTTTATTGTGCCCGATGCCACGATGACCTTGCGCGCGGACCGGCCATATGACGAGCGCCCATGAGGCGCAGACCAGATGGGCGGTTTTTCAAGCCGAGTCTTTGATGAAATTCCTGCCGCTCCCAGAGCTCGCCACGTCAGGCACGCGCAGTCAAGACTCCGCCGTGACTCAGGACCAAAATGCTTCACAGTCTGTCATCTCACGCAAGATCTGCGCCAGTTGCCCCTCGCGAATCAGTGCGAAGGCGGCCTGGATATCGCGGGCGATGACGCGGTCTTCGGTCATGCGCGATACCTTGCCGCGCAGCAGTGCAATGGCCTGCTCCAACGCCTGCGAGCTGCGCAGTGGGCGCAGGAAATCGATACCCTGCGCTGCGGCCAGCCATTCGATGGCGATGATGTGCGCGACGTTGTCGATCATGGCCTGCAGCCGACGCGCGGCGAAGGTGGCCATGGACACATGGTCTTCCTGATTGGCCGAGGTGGGCAGGGAATCGACGCTGGCCGGGTGCGCCAGCGACTTGTTCTCGCTGGCCAGGGCGGCGGCAGTGACGTGGGCGATCATGAAGCCCGAATGCAGCCCCGGTTCCACGCAGAGGAATGCGGGCAGCCGTGACACGCTGGTGTCGATGAGCATGGCGATGCGGCGCTCCGCAATGGCGCCCACTTCCGCAATGGCCACGGCCATGGCGTCTGCCGCCAGCGCCACGGGCTCGGCATGGAAGTTGCCGCCAGAGATGAGTGCGCCATCATCTGGAAAGACCAGCGGGTTGTCGGTCACGGCATTGCCTTCGCGCAGCAGCACCTCGGCGCAATAGCGCAACTGATCCAGGCAAGCGCCCATGACCTGAGGCTGGCAGCGCAGGCAGTAGGGGTCTTGCACCCGGTCATCGCCCTTCAAGTGCGAGGCCCGAATGGCGCTGTCGTGGAGCAGGGTGCGATAGCAGGCGGCCGTGGCGATTTGCCCGGGGTGCCCGCGCACCGCGTGAATGCGTGGATCGAACGGGGCGTCGCTGCCTTTGGCCGCTTCCAGACTGAGTGCACCCGTCACGACTGCCGCCTCGAAAACCGGCTGAAATTCGAGCAAGGCATGCAAGGCCAGGGCGGTGGAAGCCTGCGTGCCGTTGATCAAGGCCAGACCTTCCTTTGCGGTCAGCGCCAGGGGCTTGATGCCCGCCGCGCTGAGTGCGGCGCTTGCCGGAACGGATTGGCCATCGACCACGAAACTGCCTTCGCCGATCAGTGCCAGGGTCATGTGCGCAAGCGGGGCGAGATCGCCTGAAGCGCCGACTGAGCCTTGGCTGGGCACTTCAGGAATCAAGCCGGCATTGAGCACGGCCATCAAGGTTTCGATCACGACCGGGCGCACGCCCGAGTAGCCCCGGGCGAGCGAAGACACCTTGAGCGCAAGCATCAGCCTGACGACCGCTGCGCGCATGGGTTCACCAACGCCTACGCTGTGCGAGCGGATGAGATTGACCTGAAGCTGCGCCAAGTCATGCGCATCGATGCGCGTGCTGGCGAGTTTGCCAAAGCCGGTGTTGATGCCGTAGACCGGCGCATCACCCTGCGCGGCCTGCTGCACGATGGCGGCACTGGCATGCACGGCGTCCCAGGCGGAAGGCGCGAGTTCCACTTGCACGCCCCCAGCGTGAATCCTTTTCAGTTGGGCCAGATCAAGCTGGCCCGGCGCGAGGAGGATCTTCATGCCTTGCTCACCATCGGCAGATGCAGGCCGCACTCCTCGGCGCAGGCGATGGCGTCGGGGTAGCCTGCGTCGGCATGGCGCATCACGCCGGTGCCGGGGTCGTTCCACAACACGCGCTCAAGCCGCTTGGCGGCAGCATCGGTGCCGTCGCAGACGATGACCACGCCGGCATGCTGTGAATAGCCCATGCCCACGCCGCCGCCATGGTGCAGCGACACCCAGGTGGCGCCGCCTGCGGTATTGAGCAGGGCGTTGAGCAATGGCCAATCCGATACGGCGTCGCTGCCGTCGCGCATGGCCTCGGTTTCCCGGTTGGGCGAGGCCACCGAGCCGCTGTCGAGATGGTCGCGGCCGATGACGATGGGCGCTTTCAGTTCGCCAGACTTCACCATGGCATTGAAGGCCAGCCCCGCCTTGTGGCGCTCGCCCAGGCCCAGCCAGCAGATGCGCGCGGGCAGTCCCTGAAAGGCGATGCGCTCTTCCGCCATGTCCAGCCAGCGATGCAGATGGTGGTCGTGCGGGAACAGCTCCTTGAGCTTGGCGTCGGTCTTGCGGATGTCTTCCGGGTCGCCTGACAGCGCCACCCAGCGAAACGGCCCCTTGCCACGACAGAACAGAGGGCGGATGTAGGCCGGCACGAAGCCCGGGAAGGCGAAGGCATCTTGTACCCCCTGATCGAGCGCCACCTGGCGGATGTTATTGCCGTAGTCAAAGGTGGGCACACCCATGTCCTGAAAGTCGAGCATGGCCTGGACATGCACGGCGCAGCTTCTGGCTGCGGCTGCGGTCAGCGCTGCGTGCTGACTAGCGTCGGTCTGCGCGGTCTTCCAGCGCTCCAGCGTCCAGCCCATCGGCAGGTAGCCGTTGATCAGATCGTGCGCCGAAGTCTGGTCGGTCAGCAGATCGGGGCGGATGCCGCCGGCCTTGGCGCGCTTCACCAGTTCCGGCAGAATTTCAGCGGCATTGCCCAGCAGGCCGACAGAAACAGCTCTTTTCTCCGCGGCGTAGCGCGCCATGCGGGCCAGCGCGTCGTCGAGGTCGTGCGCCTGCTCGTCCAGATATTTGGAGCGCAGGCGGAACTCGATGCGGCTTTGCTGGCATTCGATATTCAGCGACGACGCTCCCGCGAAGGTGGCGGCCAGCGGTTGCGCCCCGCCCATGCCGCCCAGCCCGGCGGTGAGAATCCAGCGCCCCGCAAGGTCGCCGCCGAAATGCTGCCGCCCGGCTTCGACGAAGGTCTCGTAAGTGCCCTGCACGATGCCCTGGCTGGCGATGTAAATCCATGAACCCGCCGTCATCTGGCCGAACATCATCAGGCCCTTGCGGTCAAGCTCGTGGAAGTGTTCCCAGGTGGCCCATTTCGGCACCAGATTGGAGTTGGCAATGAGCACTCTTGGTGCATCCACATGGGTGCGGAACACGCCGACTGGCTTGCCCGACTGCACCAGCAGGGTTTCATCTTCCTTCAAGGCGCGCAGCTCGCGCAGGATGGCGTCAAAGCACTCCCAGTTGCGCGCTGCTTTGCCGATGCCGCCATAGACAACGAGTGCCTGCGGGTTCTCGGCCACATCCGGGTCGAGGTTGTTCTGAATCATGCGGTAGGCGGCTTCGATCAGCCAGTTCTTACAGGTCAATTGTGTGCCGTGCGGGGCGCGAATGACGCGCTGAGCGTTTTGTTGCGGGGGCGTGGAGAGGTCTGTCATGGTGAACTCACTTTTGGGGTGTTGCGTATAGGCACACTCTAGTTGTCTATACAAGCGCAGACAAGTTGTTTTCATCCGTATTTACCCTGGATTTTTCAGCTCCGAAATCATCTTGTCTAGGCAGGTGCATGCAACTAAGATGAAACCATGAATGCCATTGCGAAAATCAACCTCGGCGCAGCAGCCACGGCACCCTACAACCGCGTCAAACAGCATCTCAAACAAGGACTGGAGCAGGGGCGGTGGGAGCCTGGGGCGTTGATGCCTTCCGAGGCTGAATTGGTGGCACTCTTTGGCGTCAGCCGCATGACGGTGAACCGCGCGCTGCGAGAGCTGCAGGCCGAGGGGCTGGTCGACCGGGTGCAGGGCGTGGGTACATTCGCGGCGCAGTTGCACCGGCTGTCGTCAACGCTGTCCATCCGCGATATGCACGAGCATGTCGAATCGCGTGGCCATCGCCACCGGCTGGATCTCAAGCTGCGCCGCGAGGAGGTCGCTTCCGCTGCGGTGGCGCATCGCCTGGGGCTCAAGGTTGGCGCCAAGGTGTTCCATTCCCTGGCGATTCATTTCGAGGACGACGTGCCCTTGCAGTTGGAAGACCGCTGGGTCAATCCCGCCGCTGCCCCGCAGTATCTGGGGGCCGATTTTTCTAGCACCACGCCGACGCAATACCTGCTCGAAGTCGCGCCCATGTGGGAAGCCTCCTACACCATCGAGGCCGCGAGCCCGACCCGGCAGGAGGCGCGGCATCTGAAGATCGAGCCGACTGAGCCCTGCCTGGTCATCACCCGCTGGACGGTCAGTCGCGGCACCCCCGTGACCCTCGTGCGGCTGGTGCATCCGGGGAGTCGCTACCTGTTGGAAGGGCGTTTTCAGCCATGAACCCCCAGCTGATCGATTGCGCGTCCATCGTTGCCCAGCCCTGGCGCAACG
>CALBRU010000080.1 GCA_937927695.1 uncultured Thiomonas sp.
GGCGCGCCACTGCACTTTGCCAGTCCCCGACTTGGGCAGCGTGTCGACGAACTCGACGATGCGTGGACTTTTGTAGGCGGCCATGTGCGCGTGCGACCAATCGACGATGTTTTGTTCGCTCACACGGCCGCGCGCGTCGAGATTCAGTACAACATAAGCTTTCACCGTCTCGCCGCGGTGAGCGTCTTTCGCTGCCACCACACAGACCTCGGCAATGTCCGGATGCTGGTACATCAGCATCTCGACCTCAGCCGGCCAGACTTTGTAGCCTGACGCATTGATCATGCGCTTGAGTCTGTCGACCATGAAGAAATAGCCCTCTTCGTCCACCCGCCCCAGGTCGCCGGTGCGCAGGAAGCGTTTGTCGTCGATCGTCATGAACGCATCTTCGGTCGCCTTGTCTTGCTTCCAGTAACCCTGCATCACCTGCGGCCCATGCACGATGATTTCGCCGACCTCGCCCTGCGGCAGTTCCTGCAGGGTTTTGGGGTCGATGATGCGGGCGTCCACGTCGAAAATCGGGATGCCAAGGCATTGTTTCTTCGGTCGATGCAGCGGATTCACATGGGTCGGTGCCATGGTTTCCGTCATGCCATAGCCTTCGATGTACGTGATGCCGCACAGGTCGTGCAACTTCTGCGCCACCGCTTCAGGCATGGCTGCGCCACCGCCGCTCATATTCCAGACGCTGGAGAGGTCGTACTCGGTAATGCGCGGGTTCATCAGAAAATCGACCACCATGGCCGCAATCGCCTGCCAGGTGCCTACCTTGTAGCGCTGCACGCATTCGGCCGCAGCCTCGCGGTCCCAGCGCGGCAGCAGCACCAGGGTGTTGCCGTTGTAGAGCGAGCCATTCATGCCGCCCTGCATGCCGGTGACGTGAAAAAAGGGCAGCACTGCAAGCCCCACCGAGTCCTTGGGCATGCGCAACCAATCCACACCCCCGGCGACTGTGCTCATCACACTGCGATGGGTGTGCATGCAGCCCTTGGGTTTGCCCGTCGTGCCGGATGTGTAGGGCATGACGCAGAGGTCATCCAGGCTGGTGTTGAGCGGCGCTGGAACGCGCTGTCGCTCCAGCATGTCGGCCCAAAGCGTCACTCCTGGCTCGGAGACATTTTCACGTGGCGCCGAAGCAAATGGCGGCACGGTAATGCTCGGTGCGCTGGAGATGTAGTCGCTGTAGGCGGCGACCATAATCTGGCTCAGGCCCTTGCCCAGCAGCGGCCGCATTTGCGCAAACAGTTCCTGGCCGACGAAAGCCACAGTCGCACCGCTGTCCTCAACATAGTGGGCCAATTCCTGCGTCAGATTCATCGGATTGATCGGTACAACCACCGCACCAGCACGCAGAATTCCGTAGTAGGCCAGCACGAATTGCGGGCTGTTCTGCATATCGAGCAACACGCGGTCACCTTTCACGATGCCGCAGTCCTGTTGCAGGAAACCGGCAATCCACTCGGCCTGACGCTTGAACTCGCCGAAGCTCAAGGCCTTGTCGTAAAAGATCAGATAGGGCTTGTCGGGATATCTCGCCGCCGACACTTCTGCGTTGTAAAACAGGTTGGTGTTTGGAATGGTGAGGTGGTGTGGCAATCCCTTGGGCCAGACATCAAAGTGGCGAGTGTTCATGATTTATCTCCGGGATGGTTCGAGTCAGGGTCGACTTGCAAAGTCTGCAGGAACCGCTCAATCGCCGCATTGACCGACGCCGCGTGTGTCAAATTGTTGAGGTCAGCGATGGTGTCGGCAATGGCGTCGGGCAATCCCTGTGCGGTCCAGATGTCGATCATCTGCTTGTAGCCCGGCGTCTTGCTTGGGTCTTCCTGTTGCGCCTGGGTGTCAATCAAAATAAGTCCGCGCACCAGCTCGGGGTGGGTGAGCGCCAGACGCAAGGACAAGTAGCCACCTTGGCTCATGCCGGCAAACACGGCTCGCTTGATACCCAGTTGCGCCGGTATTGAGGCCGCTGATTGCTGGCGCTCCTCACCTTGTGGGCAATTCGCGCTTGGGGCGATAGCGTTCCAGTTCCAACCGGGCGATC
>CALBRU010000081.1 GCA_937927695.1 uncultured Thiomonas sp.
GCACCTGCCCGACGAGTTCGCCCGATTCAAACTGAACGGCGGAGACATTGACCGAGACCCGCGCGATGTCGATGCCTTCGCGCAGCCACTGGGCCATTTGCTGGCAGGCGGCGTCCAGCATCCAGCGGCCGATGGGCGCAATCAGCCCATACGACTCGGCCACGGCAATGAACGCATCGGGAAACAGCAGCCCGCGCTGCGGGTGATGCCAGCGGATCAGCGCTTCGGCAGAGGTGATGCGGCCATCGGCGGCGTTGACACGCGGTTGATAGAAAGCGACAAATTCACCGCGCACCAGCGCCTGCCGCAGATCGGCCAGCAACTGGGCCAGGGTGCGGGCTTCGGCGTCGAGCGTGGGGTTGAACAGTTGGGCGCGGCCGCGGCCGTAGGCCTTGGCGGCATAAAGCGCAATGTCGGCGCAGCGCAGTAGTTCGTTGCGCTCGCTGGCATGCTTCGGGCACAGGGCAATGCCCACGCTGGCGCCCACTTGAACCGGTCCACCCGCCAGCTCGAACGGCTCGCGCAGGGCGCGAATCATGGCGTCCGCCGTGGCCTGCGCCGTGGCCGCGTCGGCCAAGGGCAGCACCAGGGTGAACTCATCTCCGCCCTGGCGCGCCACGATGCCGTTGGCTTGCAGGCGGGTGCGCAGCCGCTCGCTGGCCTGACACAGCAGCGCGTCGCCCGCAGCATGGCCGCGGCTGTCGTTGACGTCCTTGAAGTTGTCGAGGTCGATGTAGAGCAAGGCCAGCGGAGCGGCGGCCTGGCCGGGCGCCAGCAGGGCGTCGAGCTTTTCGTGCAGGCCGTGGCGGTTGAGCAGGCCGGTGAGGCTGTCGTGCGTGGCTTGATGCACCAGCGCCCGCTCTCGGTCTTGCGCGGCCAGACCCACGGCCAGACGATCACGCACTTCGGCGGCGGGTTGCAACTCGCCTGCGGCGGGCTCGGCAGGCAGGCCAAGGGCGATGAGCGCCTGCACCGCTTCGCCCTGCCGCAGCGGCAGCAGCGCCAACCAGTCGGATGCAGGGGGCATGAGGCTGCGCAGACAGGGGGCGTCGCGCAGGGTGTCTTCGCCTGCAGGGTTGATCTGAAACTGCCGGTCGCCTTGCAGCCCTGACCACTGGGCCTGTGCCGCCGCATCGCAGGTCACATCGCGCACGTCGAACACGGTTTTGTTCGTTTTGCCGTCGTGCCACAGCACGGCGCGGCGGAAATTCTGCGGCTCTTTCTGCCAGATTACCGCGGCGCTGGCCTTGGGGTAGAGCCCTTCGAGTTGATCGAGCACGCGCCGGGCCAGGCTGTCTACCGAAGCGCCCGACAAAATGTCGCGGTCCATCGCGGCCAGCCCTTCCAGCGCATGAAACTGCGCGCCGATCTTGGCGGCCATGTCGTTGAACGCACTGGCCAACACGCCGAATTCGTCCTGGCTGTGCACTTGCACGCGCGCGCTGTTGTCGCCGGCGGCCAGGCTGCGTGTGCCCGCGGTGAGTTGTTCCAGCGGCACCAGGGTGCGGCGAATTTTCCGCTCCGCGAGCAGGGCGATCAGCAGCAGCGTGGCCGCTGCCACGAGGCCCAGCCACACCGCCAGCGGCCAGCCCAGCCAACTCACGCGGGGCGGCGGCGCTTGTTGAATGAACAGCCAGTCTGGCGTGCCAAACTCGCCGCCGAGAAAGAGCTGAAAGCGAAACACCGAGTCGGCCGCTGTGCCGCGCTGGGCTGCAGGTGCGGTGACGTTGGCAGTGGAGTACAGCAAGGCGCCTTCGGCATTGCGCACGCTCCACACGCCGCCGTCCATCGCATCATGTACCGGGCCCCAGAGGAATTGCGGGTTGAGCTCTGCAATCCACCGGGGCTGCCCATTTTGCAAAGTGGCCAGGTAGACCCTTGTCGGTTCGCCCGTGGCGCGATGCGTGCGCAACAACACCTGCGTCAAACCGGCGCTGGCATCCATGAGGGGTTGAACCGGCGGGATGGCGGGGAAGGCGCGCTGCCAGTTGCGCCACAGATTAGCGGCGCTGGCGGAGGCCCATTCCGGCTTGCCCTGTGGTGTTTGCAGCAGCAGCGCGTCAAACGCCCGCCCTAGGCCTGGGAGCTGCGCGTCAGGTTGCGGCGCGGAGGATGGCAGGGCGAGCAGCAGGGTTTTGGCCGTGAGCAAGCGGTCGAACACCTGACGGCTGACCTGCCGGGTCATGCGCTGCTGGCTCTGCATATTGAGCTGCCGCGCCACCTGATTGACCGCTGTGCTTGACAACCAGTCCGACAGCGCCAGCGGCACCAGTGCCGCAACGACGAACAAGGCAAACAACTGGCGCCCCAGGCGGCTGCCGGAAAACCAGGTGGACAGGCGCGGCGGACGCATCGCCGCTCAACAACAACGCGGCGTAGCACCGCAGGAGAAGTAAAAGGCGCAGGCCACGGGCTCAGTAATTGGCGGCCAGACCGATATACGCGCCGTTGTTGGCGCGGATGATGTCATCGAGGCTGACCTTATTGCTGATCTGCGATTGGGTCTGCCCGTTCGCCCCCATGCTGTAGAGATCGAAGTCGGTGTTGATGGGGTTGAGCGCCTTGTCCTTGCGCGCGCCGCCTTTGCCGTTTTCCTCGATGTTGTAGTAAACATAGGGGTGGCCCCAGGGATCGAGCTTGCCCGCCATGCCGATGTCGGCCAGCGAATTGGGCAACGTGCGGTTGTAAACCCAATAGTTCTGGATGGCCGCAGAGATGGACACCACGTCTTGCTGCGCCTGCGCATTTTCAACCTTGAGCCGGTAGCCGCTGTAAATCGGCAGGGCGATGGCGGTGAGCACGCCCACCAAGGCGATGGCCATCATCAACTCCAGCAGGGTGAAGCCGCGCGAGCGCTTGCTGGGTGTGCAGGAGGAGATGGACAGGTTCATGCCCGCTTTGTAGCGCCGCCACGCAGCCCGCAACAAGGGCCGCGCTTCAGCGGGTGGCCGGTTTTGTGAAATGCAGCACAAACCAGCGGGGCGCTGTGGAGGAAAACCCACAAAGCGCCGCCGGGTGATAAAGACGTCAGTACTGCCGCCAGAGGATCGGTCTGTTCAAGTTTTGAAACAACTGGGTGATCGGGGTCGGCGGCGTGTTCAGGTCTGTCAGTTGGGTTGTCGCCAAAATAATCGCGCCGGTCGTTGTGCTGCTGCCCGTTGGACTGAGTGCGGGGCCTTTGCCGAGGTAGATATATCCACCGGTGACAGCCTGCCCTTTGTAGGTGATCGGGGTTGTTGGCGCTAATCCATTGACAAAATTGAAGTAATTCAACCCGCCTGATCCAACGCCGCAAACATTCGTGCCTGTAGGAGGCTGATAGACAGGGACCCAAAACACGCCATTTTTTAAGTAGGGCACCGCAGAAACTTGCCCCATCAAAGCATTCACCCCGGACGCCTGTTGCAGAGTTCCGGAGGCGTCTGGCTCGTATCCTCCGGAACTACTGCTGGCCCAGACGATATAGCCAGAGCCGCCGCTTACCTGCTCAAACACAGTTACCTCGTTTTGTGTGGCTGCCCAGAAATATGGCATGCCGCCCTGTTCTGTGTAGCCCACATAATTGATCGGCTGAGCCGGATTGGTTGCGCCTGCAAGTTGCAGGCCGACGGCGTCAGCAGTGGCTGTTCCGGTGAGGTACACATTCCATACTTGGCCTTGGCTGTCACCGAACCAGAGCGTGCCGGAACTGGAGTCATAGTTCAGCGCGCTGGTCACATAGTTTCCTGTGCCGAGCCCTAAGCTGGCAGACTGCGCCGAGCCGCTGGCGGGCTGGCCTGTCGCCACACTCACTTCGTACAACGTGCTGGTCGTCACTTGTGTGCTGCCAGAGCCAGTCTTGGTGTTCACCACAAAGATCGCATATTGCGCACCATTGACCGTGGCGATGATGGGCGCCTGCATTTGTGGAGAGGTTCCGCCTGGCGTGGAAATTCCCCAAGTCTGCTTGGTGGGTGTTGGGCTGGGCGGGCTGGTGGACGGGTTGTCCGCCAGTTTGATGGCGTAGTGATACGCCCCTGCGCTAGCCGTACCCACCACATAGCTCGCCCAGTTCGACGCTGTAGGGTTAGTCGTCGTATCGACGGCATCCGTGGTGGTGAACCCCCCGTCAAACAGCTGGAGGCGCTGGAAATTTTGATAGTTTTGCAGCTGGCCGACAAATTCACGCGGCATCCAGCCCCACGCGAGTTTGCCCGTCTGGGAATCGACCGCATACAGAAAACCGTCGTTACTGGTGAACAACACCAGCTTCTGGCGCCCGCTCTCATTCCGCGCGAAATTCACATACCCGCCAAGCCCCCCTAAGTACCGATCCGATGGCGGGGCCAAATACTGCAACTGATCATTCGGGCTGAAGCTCCCGAGCATCCAGTTGAGCTGTCGCCCCGCAAGATAGGAATATCCGCTTGGCCCGGCAGGGTAGGCCGGGGAGGTGGTGTCTCCTGTCGTGTTGTAGGAGGGATCCCAGGTGTAATAAAGAATGGTCTGAATATTCGGTATCGCTGGGCTGGCCGCGGTGAGTCCGAAAGCCGCTTGGTCAGAGTAGGTGCCTGAAGCTGCGCCCATCTGTGCAAGAGTCGCAACAGAGCGTGCCGTTCCACTATTTGCCGACACGGTGGAATACAGATTGGCCTGCCGATTCGCTGCCGTCATGAGTCCGTATTGCGGATCTCCCACGTCCCACAGCGCAGGGCCGCTTGCCGTGCCGATGGGGGCACTGACGCCTGTGGTCGGTGCAGCAACGGTTCGGAAAGCCTGAACATGCCCGGCCAACTCGCCTGAGTTGTTGTTGGAGGTCGCGGTATAAATCAGCCCACCAGCTGGCAGGCGTGACGGTGCCACTGGTGCGGATACGTTGATGGTGCCGAAAATCTGTGCGGCGATGCTTCCCAGAGCTGCATTGAATGCGCTCACATTATTTGCTGGGTATTCCGTCCCCGTGCCACCGGCAATGGCCATGGCATTGAGGGCGTAATTGGCAGCGGGATTAGCGTTGGTGTCCACACCCGCGCCAAGGCCGACGACATAGGTCTTGATGCCCTTTTTGTTCAGTGCGGTGATTGCGGTGATGGTGTCGATCAGCGCTTGGTCGTTGGTCTTGCTGCTGTCCAAGCCACCCTGGGTCTGACCGCCGGGAACGTTGCCGCTGTCGTCGTTGATGCCGTAAGCGGCATTGCCTGC
>CALBRU010000082.1 GCA_937927695.1 uncultured Thiomonas sp.
GCGAAAAAGGGCGGTGGGGATGCCATGGGGCGGCGGATTTGCAGCCCCATAGCCGCAGCTATGAGGCAAAAAGCCGCTGCACCAGGGCGCCGCACCGCCCTTTTGCAGCCCGCGATCCTCAAGTCCGACAGGCTCCTAGGAGCCTGTCAATCCAGGCGACCCAGCAGCAGGAATTCCATCAGCGCCTTCTGGCCGTGCAGGCGATTTTCCGCCTCATCCCACACCACGCTCTGCGGCCCATCGATGACTTCGGCCGCCACTTCCTCGCCGCGGTGCGCGGGCAGGCAGTGCATGAACAGCGCATCGGGATGGGCTCGGGCCATCATCTCGGCGTCGACCATAAAGCCCTTGAACGCCTGCTCGCGCGCCAGTTTTTCCGCCTCATAGCCCATGCTCGTCCACACATCGGTGGTGATGAGATGCGCGCCCTCACAGGCTTGCCGCGGATCGTCGAACTCGCGCAGGTGCGCGATCTGCGCCGAGCTAAGGGGGTAGCCCGGGCGGTTCTTCTCGACGCCATAGCCTTTCGGCCCGGCGAAGTGCAGGGTGAAACCAAGCACCTCCGCCGCCTGCAGCCAGGTGTAGAACATATTGTTGGCGTCGCCGATCCAGGTCACGGTCTTACCTTGAATCGGGCCGCGGTGCTCGATAAATGTCATCACATCAGCCAGAATCTGGCAGGGGTGGAACTCGTTGGTCAGGCCGTTGATCACCGGCACGCGCGAATGCGCGGCAAAACGCTCGACGATTTCCTGACCATAGGTGCGAATCATCACCAAATCGACCATGCGCGAAAACACCTGCGCCGCGTCTTCAATAGGCTCGCCGCGTCCCAACTGACTATCGCGGGTATTGATGTAGATGGCCGCGCCGCCGAGCTGATGCATACCGGCCTCGAAGCTCAGCCGGGTGCGGGTGGAGTGCTTCTCGAAAATCATCGCCAGGGTGCGATCGACCAAGGGCTGATGCGGCTCGTAGCGCTTGAACTTGGCCTTGATCAGTGCGGCGCGGGCGAAGACGTAGTCGTACTCCTCGCGGGTCAGGTCGGAAAATTGCAGATAGTGCCGCAGCGTGGTTTTCATCACAGCCTCCTTGGATTTCTCTTGGATGTCTTATTGCGCGGGTGCGTCCCGCAAAAAATCAAGCACTGCGGGAACCAGCGCCTGCACCAGCGCGTCGGCTTGTTCCTGGGTGAAGATCAGCGGTGGCAACAGGCGAACAACCCGCTCCTGCGTGACGTTGAGCAACACTCCGCGCTCCAGCATCCGCCCCACCAGCGCACCGGCCGGGCGGTCGAGCTCGATGCCGATCATCAGACCCTGACCGCGCACCTCCACCACGCCAGCGTGACCGACAAAGGCGTGATGCAGGGCATGTTGAATTTGCCCCCCTCGCGCCTGTGCGTTGGCCAAAAGACCATCGTCTTCGATCACGGCGAGGGTTTCCAGTGCGGCACGGCAGGCCAGCGGATTGCCGCCAAACGTGGTGCCGTGCTGGCCGGGGCCGAAAGTCGTCGCGGACGCCCCGCGCGCCAGAATGGCGCCGATGGGTACGCCCGATGCCAGCCCCTTGGCCATGGCGATCACGTCGGGGCTGACCCCGGCCCACTGATGGGCGAACCATTTCCCGGTCCGCCCCGTGCCGCATTGCACTTCGTCGATCATCAGCAACCAGCCGTGACGATCGCACAGCGTGCGCGCGGCGCGCAAAAAATCAGCATGCGCCGGTTGAATGCCGCCCTCGCCTTGAATCGCCTCGATGAATACCGCCACGACATTGGGATGCGTCTCGGCCACCCTCTGCAAGGCCGAGGCGTCGTTCAGCGGCACGCGCACGAAACCTTCGACCAGCGGTTCGAAGCCTTTTTGCACCTTGGGATTGCCTGTGGCCGAGAGCGTGGCCAGCGAGCGCCCATGAAACGCCCGTTCGAACACCACGATTTCCGGGCGGGCTATCCCTTTGTTGTGACCGTGCAAACGCGCCAGCTTGATCGCCGCTTCGTTGGCTTCCAACCCCGAGTTGCAGAAAAACGCCGTGTCCATGCCGCCCAAGGCGCACAAACGGTCGGCCAACTGCTCCTGCAATGGAATCTGGTACAGATTGGACGTATGGATCAGCTTGCCCACCTGATCGGTGAGCGCAGCGACCAGCCTCGGATGCGCATGGCCCAGCGTGTTGACCGCGATGCCCGACAGCGCGTCCAGATAGCGTTTGCCCTGCGTATCCCACACCCACGCCCCCTCGCCATGCGCCAGGGCGATGGGGAGCCGCGCATAGGTGTTCATCACATGAGAGGGCATGGTCATTTCTCCTTTGCAAAAAAAGCAAACCCGGCGGGCAAGGCATGAAAAAGCACTGCGCCTCCGGGGGCAAAGTGAAATTATAGAGAGCAGCGCATGACAGCTGAACTCAGGCAGCCCAGAGCATTTGTTGCAACTGCAACACAGAATCACCGTTCGGGTTTACCCGGTAATACTGCATTGCAGCATAATTGCGGCACCGCAGCAAAACTGCCTCTTCAAGGATTCACAGCCATGAGCGCCTTTCCACACTCCCTAGAACTGGTCAAACCCAGAGAAATTTTCATTCGCGGCGTCACCACCGAGGGACGTACCTTCCGCCCGAGCGACTGGGCAGAACGCCTGGCCGGGCTGATGGCCCGCTTCCGTCCCGCTGGTCTGTGCCGCAAAGAAGCCCATCTCGGTTACTCGCCCTATTGCGTGCCCACCTTGGTGGACGGTGTGCGTTGCCTAGTGGTGAGCGAGTCGCTGCGTGATATCGAGCCCATGGCGTTTGATTTTCTGCTCAACTTCGCCCGCGACAACCAGCTCGACGTGGTTGAAGCCTGCCTGACGCAGGCCGCCGTAATTGATGCCGTAATTGATGCCGAAATGGACGCCGAGGTGGAAGACCTGCAAACCGCGCGTGAAACTCTGCAGCGCGTGTTTCAAACCGCTTGAAAACTTCCCGCCCCTGCGCTGACTTGAAGACATAGGCGCACACAAAAAAGCCCGCAGATGCGGGCGTTTTTTGTGGTCAATCTTTTGGTCAACTCAGGGGCCGACCAGAGCAGGCAAAGCAAATCAGGCCGCGGCTCCGGTAGCGGCAGAGGAGGCTAGCGCCTTGATCGCCGCGTTCAGGCGGCTCTTGTGACGCGCTGCGGTGTTCTTGTGGAAAATCTTTTTGTCGGCGATCGAGTCCAGCACCGGAGCGTTGGCCTTGAACACTTCCATCGCCTTGGCGTGATCGCCGGCGGCGATGGCCTTGCGAACCGACTTCACAGCCGTGCGAAAACGCGAACGCAGCGCGGTGTTGGCGGCGTTGGCCTTGACGGATTGACGCGCGCGTTTGCGACCCGACGGGGTGCGAACGCTCTTCTTTTTGGCTGCGGCTTTGGTTGCCATAGTTGAAATCCTTCTGTATTGCCTGCTCGGGAAACCGGCCATTATAGACAAAAAATAGCGGGGCGCCAGCCTCTTTCGAGGCCACGGCCTGCGTATTCCTATAATGCTGCCCGGTGAATCTGCTCAAGGCCGCCTCCACCATCTCTTTGCTCACCCTGACCTCGCGCATCACCGGCCTGGTGCGGGAAATCATGGTGGCGACTTATTTCGGCGCCAGCGCCTGGACGGACGCGTTCAACGTGGCGTTTCGCCTGCCCAATCTGCTGCGCCGCATGTTTGCCGAGGGCGCGTTTTCGCAGGCTTTCGTGCCGCTGCTGTCGCAGACGCGGCAGACCCAGTCGGAGGAACAGACGCAGGAGCTGATCGATCAGGTGTCCACCGCGCTGTTGTGGATACTCGCGGGAATCAGTCTGACCGGCGTACTGCTGGCGCCCGTGCTGGTGTGGCTCACAGCGTCCGGTCTGCATCCTGAAGCGTTTGACGCAGCCGTCTGGATGACACGGCTGATGTTTCCCTACGCAGGGCTGATTTCACTGGTGGCGCTCAGTGCCGGCATTCTCAATACCTGGAAGCACTTCGCGGTGCCCGCGGTCACCCCGGCGTTGCTCAACCTAGCCATCATCGGCGCCGCAGTGGCCTTCCACAAACTGGTGCATCCGCCCATTTTCGCGCTGGCGATCGGGGTGATGATCGGCGGGGTGGCGCAGTTGGCGGTGCAATGGCCGGCACTGCGCAAGTATGCCGTGGTGCCGCGCTTTCGGCTGAGCTTTCTCAAGGCCTGGCGCTCCGAGGGCGTGCACCGCGTGGTCAAGCAGATGCTGCCCGCGAGCCTGTCGGTTTCGGTGGCGCAGGTGTCCATCGTCATCAACACGCAGATCGCGTCGCACCTGCATGCGGGCAGCGTGTCCTGGCTGGCGTATGCGGACCGGCTGATGGAATTCCCTACCGCCATTCTCGGCGTGGCGCTGGGCTCGGTGCTGTTGCCCAGCCTGTCGCGCGCCAGCGCCACGCAAGACGTGGCCAAGTACAGCACCCTGCTCGACTGGGGGCTGCGCCTCACACTGGTGCTGGCGCTGCCCAGTGCGATTGCGCTGCTGATCTTCGCCCAGCCGCTGGTGTCCATGCTTTACAACTACGGCCGCTTCGACCATGCGGATGTGCTGGCCACCACCAGCGCACTGCGGGCTTATGGCATCGGCCTGATTGCGCTGATCGGCATCAAGATTCTGGCCCCCGGGTTTTACGCCCGGCAAGACTTGCGAACCCCGGTGAAAATCGCCCTGGTGGTGCTGGTGTGCACCCAGTTGATGAACCTGCTTTTCGTGCCGTGGCTGGGGCATGCCGGGCTGGCGTTGGCCATTTCAGTCGGGGCGCTGCTCAATGCCAGCCTGCTGTTTCGGGGCCTGCGCCGCCGCGGCATGTTTCAGCCACAGCCGGGCTGGGGGCCATATGCACTGAAGGTGGCCCTGGCGCAGTTGCCGCTTGGCGGAGTGATGTTGTGGGGCGCCGTCGCCCTGCCCTGGGACCGGGCGCACGGCGACCTGCTACGGCTGAGCATGGGGCTGGGTCTGCTGGCCGCGGCCGCTGTGCTGTATTTCGCCACGCTATGGCTGCTGGGTTTCCGGCTGCGGCAATTCATGCACAGTGAGTGATGTGTTGCGCCAGAACAATCGACTTCCCGCGCCGACATTCCACAATGAGCGCATCATTCGTCGAAACGCACCCGATAAGGAGAACGACATGAACCTGAGCGCCGAACTGCGCAACACCCTCCGCGACAAACTGCAGCAGCGCCGCGTCCAGATGCTGGCCGACCTGCGTGATGAGTCGATCAGCGACGAAGGCACGCTGGCCGTGCGCAGCCACCGCGAGGAAACCGACGACGAGGCCGTGGTCGAAGCCATGGACGCGGTGGAAATCGCCCAGGCCGCGCGCGACGCCAGCGAGCTGGCCGCCATCGACCAAGCGCTGCAGCGCCTGGACACGCCTGATTTTGGCATCTGCATCGACTGCGGCGCGGAGATTGAGTCCGCCCGGCTGCTGGCCGAACCCACCGTGCTGCGCTGCACCGCCTGCCAGCAGCGTTTCGAGCATCAGCATCACACGCCCGGCGGCGCGCGGCTGTAGCATCCGGGGCATGTCTGCAAGCCCCGTCACTCCTCCCCGCACCCCGCTCGGCGCACCCGGTCTTGAGCGGGTGATCACCCGCTGGCTGATTCCGGCCTATGTCGTCGGCGTGAGTCTGCCCTGGATCATTGGCGCGTGGATCAAGACCGGCTATCAGCCCGGTCTGGTGAACGGCGACCCGCAGCCCACCCGCGATCTGATCGATATTTTCTGTATCGGCATGAGCCTGTTCGACGCCACGCTGGTGTTCACCGTGGGCATCGGTTGCCTGGTGGTATCCATCATGAAAGGCCCGGTGCGCTGGGCCGACGCCTCTCACGCCACACAACAGGTGCGCGAACCGGGCGAGCGCGAGAGGTTTTGAGATGTCTCACGCCATCGCTGTCACCGACATCACTGGCCTGATACTCGCCGGGGGCCGAGGCAGCCGCATGGGCGGGGTGGACAAAGGCCTTCAGCCCTGGCGCGGCCAGCCGCTGGCACGGCAAGTGTTGCAGCGGCTCAGACCCCAGGTGGGCACCGTTTTGCTCAATGCCAACCGTCACGTCGAGGTCTATCGCGGCTGGGGCCTGCCGGTGTTGACCGATGCCGCGCCGGACGAGTTTTCGGGGCCGCTGGCCGGCTTTCTCGCCGGGCTGCAAGCGTGTGTCACGCCGTATCTGCTCACCGCCCCCTGCGATTCACCGCTGTTGCCCACCGATCTGGCCGCGCGGCTGGGAACAGCGCTGCTGAAGTCTTCTGCGCGCATCGCGCTGCCCCGCGCGGGAGGGCGGCTGCAGCCCGTGTTCTGCCTGATGGAAGCCAGTCTGCGCGACGATCTGAGTGCCTTCCTTCATTCCGGCGGCCGCAAAATCGAGCATTGGACCGCGCAGCACCCCACGGCCATCGTCGACTTCGACGACACCCGAGCCTTCGAAAACATCAACACCCCGGACGACCTGCAGCGGCTGGACGCCGACGCTTCAACATGACCCCTTCATTCGATTTGCAGCACATCATCTCCTGCGTCAGCGGCTACGACCCCAACGCGCTTCGGGTGGACGCGGCGCTGGCGGTCATTCAGGCCAGCATGCAGCCGGTACAGGCGACCGAGCGTCTGGCGGTGCGCGCGGCCCTCGGCCGGGTGCTGGCGCAGGACATCATTTCGCCCATCGACGTGCCCGCGCACGACAACTCGGCGATGGACGGCTACGCCCTGCGCGGCGCCGATATCGCAGCGCAAGGAGACACCGTGCTTTCGGTCGCCGGACGCGGGCTCGCCGGTCATGCCTTCAGCGGCGAAGCGCCCGCAGGCAGCGCCGTGCGCATCATGACCGGCGCGGTGATGCCCGCGGGCTGCGACACCGTGGTGCCGCAGGAGTTTTGCCGCGTCGAAGGCGATCAGGTCATTTTCCCGCCCGGTCTGGTGCGGCCCGGCGATAACCGCCGCCTGCGCGGCGAAGACCTGGCGCGCGGCAAAGCTGCCCTGCCCGCAGGCAAGGTGCTGCGTCCGGCCGATCTGGGCCTGATGGCCTCGCTGGGCATGGCCGAAGTCTCGGTGCGACGCAAGCTGCGCGTGGCCTTTTTCTCCAGCGGAGACGAGCTGCGCTCCGTCGGCCAGCCGCTCGATCCCGGCTGCGTGTATGACAGCAACCGCTACACCCTGTGGGGCATGCTGGAGCGTCTGGGCTGCGAAGTCATCGACCTCGGCGTGGTGGCCGACAACCCGCAGGCGGTGGAAGCCGCGCTGCGCACCGCGACCGAATGCGCCGATGTGGTCATCACCTCCGGCGGGGTCAGCGTGGGTGAGGCCGACTACCTGCGCAGCACCCTGGCGAATATGGGCGAAGTGGTGTTCTGGCGCATCGCCATGCGGCCGGGCCGTCCGCTGGCTTTCGGCCAGTTGCGCGCGCGCGAAAACAATGCCAATGCCCAAACCGCCTGGCTGTTCGGCTTGCCGGGCAATCCGGTGGCGGTGATGGTGACGTTCTACGCCTTCGTCCGCCCTGCGCTGCTGCACTGCATGGGCGCCAGCCCGCAACCGCAGCCGATGCTGCGCGCCGTCAGCGCGCAAACCCTGCGCAAAAAGCCCGGCCGCACCGAATATCAGCGCGGCCTGCTCTCTCCTTTGCCCGATGGCCGCTGGCAGGTGAGCGCCATCGGCAATCAGGGATCAGGCGTGCTCAGCTCCATGTCGCAGGCGCACGGTCTGATCGTGCTGCACCATGAGCAGAGCACCGCACAGGCCGGCGATTTGGTGGACGTGCTGTTGTTCGAAGGGCTGGTTTGAGCGTCCTCTCCGGTCCGCTCAGAAAATCTTGTTGATCAGATCGTCGCCCAGCCCCATGCCCGCGCCCATTTCCATCGCGCGGCCAAAGCCGGAGTTGAGAAAACCGTCGAGCGCGCCCATGATGCCGCCGCCCTGCTGCATGGGCATGGCCGCGTTCTGCGCCATCATGCCCTGCGGCATATAGCCGGGCTGCATGGCGGCGGGCATCGCCTGCATCTGCTGCGCCTGGTTTTGCCACATGCCGTGGATGGCCTGCAGCACCTGCGTCATCTGCTGCTGCTCGGCCTGCACGCCCAGCGCAACTTCGCGCAGATCGAGCAACCATTCGCGTGCGTCCTGATTGCCACCCTGCGCAGCGGTCTGCAGCTTGGCGGCCAGCGCCTGCAACTGCTGCCCGACCTGCTGCGCCTCGCTCTGCAATTGCTGATACTGCTGATCGATGGTCTGAATATCCATGCGGAAGCCTCCGGGTTGTTCAAAGACTTCTATTGCACAACAGC
>CALBRU010000083.1 GCA_937927695.1 uncultured Thiomonas sp.
GCTGCTGCCGCAACGGCTGGCGGCGGTTTGTTTGGCTGGGTCAAGCGTCTGTTCTCCGCCGAACCACAACCCTCCGCTGCCGTGCAAGAGCCGCCGGTTGCCGCGCAGCCTGCCACCCCGGCCCTGACCAAGGCGGATGGGCAAGGCGGCCGCGGCGCACGCACGGCTTCTGGTCAAAACGGCAACCGCCGCCGCGGCGGCCGTGACCGCCAGCGCGAAGGCCAGGGCGAAAACCGGCAGCGCGGCAACCCGGCCGCTGGCGCCGAACCCGCCGAAGCCGCTGAAGCCGCAGCAGGAGAAACCGCCAACCCTCGCAACCGGCCACCCCGTGGTCAACAGGGCCAGGCCGAACGCAGCGAGCGCCCCAAGCGTGAGCGCAACCCGGAAGAAGCCGCAGCCCGCAAGGAGCGTGCGCAAGCCGCACCTGAGCAAACCCGCGCACCCGCCGAAGAAACGGCCTCGGATACGGCCGAACGTCCGTCCGAACGTGCATCGGGAAGCGGGCGCGGCGGCAATCGCCGTCCGCGTCGTGAGCCCGTTGAAGCAGCGCCCGAAGCCGAACTGATCGACGCGCAGGCGGTGGAGACCCAAGCCGAGGGCGATACCGAGGCCACCCCAGCTCCAACCGCAGGAACGGGCGACGAAGCGCAGACCGAGCGCAAATCGCGAAATCGCCGCGGTCGTGGCCGTCGTGGTGGACGCCGCGAAGGCGCCGTCACCGACGGGAACGGCAATCTGAGCGCCGAACCGAACGAAACCATTGACCAAGCCGATACGGACGAAACAGCGGGTCGCAGCTTCGGCTCCCTGGCCGCGCCGCTGGCTTTGGGCGCCGTCGAAGCCCCCGCCGCGCCCGCGCTGGAAGATCAGACGCCGCTGATCCTCAGGATCGACGCGCCGGCCGACCCGGCCGTGGAGGCTGCTCAGCCTGCCCCTCAGCCCGTTGTCCGGCCTGCCGAAGAAGCGCCGCTCGCCACGACCGAGTCTGCGCCGGCCGCAGCAGAATCATCCTCCCTGATCGTCAAAGCGGTTGAAAAAACCGCTGTGGTAACGACGTCCGCAGCCGAACCCGCTCCCGCACCCGCACCCGCTCCGGTCGCTGCCGCCTATGCGCTGCCGGTCGATGCTCTGCAGGCAACGGCGCAAGCCGCCGGGCTGCAATGGGTGCAGTCCAATGCCGACGCCATCCGCCGCGTGCAGGAAGAACTAGCCGCGCAACCCGTGCCCATTCATGTGCCACGCGAACGCAAACCCGCGCCCAAGCTCGACGATGGCCCGCTGATCCTGGTGGAAACCGCTCGCCCGCTGCCTACGCTGCAACTGCCGGAAAACAATCCGCCGGCGCAATAATCGGCGCATTGATCGGCGGGATCGGTCGACAGTAATAATCGGCTTATCGAACTTCGCCTGCACGCAACCCCAGCAACACCTCGGGGTAGCGCAGGCGGGCGCCGAGTTCGGCTTTCATGCGCGTGTTGTCCAGTCTTCTCGACTCGCGCATGAAGCTGAGCATCATCGGGCTCAGGCCCGATGCAGACGCTTCGGCTCGGGACACGCGCAGCGGCCTAGGCAGGCCATACAAATCGGCGGCGAGGTCAAAGTAATCGCCCATGCGCAGCGTGCTGTCGTCGCAGACGTTATAGACCCGCCCCGGCGCGGCGCGCTCGAGCGCCAGCAAACACAGCCGCGCCAGATCATCGGCGTGAATGTGGTTGGTGTAAACATCCTCATCGGGCGTCAGCACCGGCAGGCCGCGCTCCAGTCTTGCCCTGGGCGAACGCGATCCGCCGTCGTAAATTCCCGGGATGCGCAGCAAACCCACGCGCCAGCGATGCTGCACGCCGGCACGACGCCAGAGGCGCTCGGCGTCGCTGCGGCGTTGCGCGCGCTCGGTTTCCGGTAGGCATGGGCGGGTCTCGGGCGCGAGTTCACCCTGGCAATTGCCGTACACCCCCGAGGTGCTGGCATAGACCACGCGCAAGGTATTTTTCCCGGGGCCAGATAAGATGCCCGACTGTTTCAGTCTGGAAATCAGGTGGCGACTGCGCAGATCGTGCGGACCGGACGTGTCGCCCGGCGGGGCCAGCATCAGCACCCGTTGGGGCGCAAGCTGGGCTAGGCGCCACAGGGTTTGCGGCTGATCGAGATTGCCGACGAGGGGCACGATGCCTGCGGAGCGCAAGCTCTCCAGCCGCTGGGGCGAGGAAGTCAGCGCCAGCAGCCGGTAGCGCCCGCGCGCCAAGGCCGCCACCCGCATGCCGATGTCGCCACAGCCCACGATGAGCAGCCGGGGTCGGCCGCGTCCAGATTGATCGTTCACAGTTCACACCTAATCATTGTTCACATGAGTCATCAAGTCACCGTTCAGCCCAGCGGCCACCAATACGCCGCCGAGGCCGATGAAACCCTGCTCGCAGCCGCCATCCGCCAATCGGTCGGCCTGCCCTACGGCTGCCAGGACGGCGCCTGCGGCTCTTGTAAATGCAAGCTGCTCCAAGGCGAGATCGAGCTGGGCGTTCACCAGCTCAAAGCGCTGAGCGAGGCCGAACGGGCGCAGGGCTTCATTCTCGCCTGCCGCGCCAAGGCGCTCACCGATGTGGTGATCGAAAGCCACGAAGTGGTTGGTGCGGGCGAATTTGCGGTGAAAAAAATGCCGGCCCGGGTCAGCCACATCGAGCATCTCGCCCCCGATGTGGTGCGGGTCATGCTGCAACTGCCCGCAGCCGATCCGCTGCGTTATCGCTCGGGGCAGTACATCCAGTTCCTGCTGCGTGATGGCGCACGGCGCAGCTATTCCATGGCCAGCGCGCCCAGCGAATCCCCACAGATCGAACTGCATCTGCGCCACATGCCGGGCGGCAAGTTCACCGATCATGTGTTCACCGCCATGAAGGAGAAAGAGATCCAGCGCATCGAAGGGCCATTCGGCAGTTTTTTCCTGCGCGACGACCCCGAAAACAAACCCCTGATTTTCTTGGCTTCCGGCACAGGTTTCGCACCGATCAAGGCCATACTGGAACAGATGCGCGCCAACGCCGACCCGCGCGAGGTCACGCTGTATTGGGGCGGTCGCAAGCAGCAAGACCTCTACCTGCACGACTGGGCGGTACAGCAGTGCGCCGCCATGCCGCGCCTGCGCTTCATTCCCGTGCTCTCCGAGCCTGACGCCGACTGGAGCGGGCGTACGGGTTTTGTCCATCAGGCGGTCATGGCCGACCTACCCGATCTCTCCGGCCATGCGGTTTACGCCTGCGGCGCCCCGGTCATGGTCGAAGCCGCACAGCGCGATTTCACCCAGCAGTGCAAACTCCCCGAAGAAGCCTTCTTCGCCGACGCCTTCACCACCGAGGCCGACAAGGCAGGGGCGAAGGCCTGAGTTCTGTTCGTCCCCGAAAAGGACCTGTTGACAGGCCCTTTTCGATCGACGAGGTGCTTATTCCCCCAGATACGCCGCCCGTACGCGCGGGTCGTGCAGCAACTCTTCGGCCGGACCGGTCATGGTGACCTGCCCCGAGTCCATGACGTAGCCGCGATCGGCCAGACCCAGCGCGCGCTTGGCGTTTTGCTCAACCAGCAGAATGGTCACGCCCTGCTTGGAAATGTCTTCGACTACCTCGAAGATTTTGTCCACCATGATGGGCGACAGCCCCATCGACGGCTCGTCGAGCAGCAGCACCTGCGGACGGCTCATCAGCGCCCTACCCATGGCCAGCATCTGCTGCTCGCCGCCCGACATGGTGCCGGCGAGCTGGTCGCGGCGTTCCTTCAGACGCGGGAAAATGCCATAGACCTTGTCGATGTCGCTGTCGATCTCTTTGTCCTTGCGGGTATAGGCGCCCATCTGCAGATTTTCTGCAATGGTCATGCGGGTAAACACCCCGCGCCCTTCGGGCACCATGCACAAACCCTGCCGCACCAGGTCGTAGGCGCCTTGGCCGTTGATGGTGCGTCCGGCGTAGTGCACCTCGCCGTCGGTGATGGGCTGCAGACCGGTGATGGCCTTGAGCGTGGTGGTCTTGCCCGCGCCATTGGCGCCGATCAGGCTGACCAGCTCGCCTTTGCGCACTTCGAGATCGACGCCTTTGACCGCCTGAATGCCACCGTAAGAAACGCGCAGGCCCGTGATTTTGAGAACAATTTCGGACATGCTCAGTGCTCCCCTGCGCCCAGATAGGCTTCGATGACTTTCGGATTTTTCTGCACTTCGGCGGGCACCCCTTCGGCGATGATCTTGCCGTAATCGAGCACGGTCACCCGGTCGCACAGGCCCATGACCAGCTTCACATCGTGTTCAATGATGAGAATGGTACGGCCGTCTTTCTGGATCGCGGTGAGCAATTCGCGCAACTGCAGTTTTTCCGTGGCGTTCATGCCGGCCGCGGGCTCGTCGAGTGCCAGCAGTTGCGGATCGGTAGCCAGAGCGCGGGCGATTTCCAGGCGGCGCTGGTCGCCATACGACAGGGTGCGTGCGCGGAAATCGGCATACCGCTCGATGCCGACATAAGCGAGCAGTTCACGCGCCCGTTCGCGGATGGCCTTTTCTTCCGTCTTGAAATGCTTGGTGCGGAACACCGCACCGATCAGCGCGCTCTTGGTGCGCACATGCCGCCCGACCATCACGTTTTCCAGCGCCGTCATGTCCGGGAACAAACGAATGTTCTGG
>CALBRU010000084.1 GCA_937927695.1 uncultured Thiomonas sp.
GCCCGCAGGACCGGCGCCAGGTACCCGAAGGCCTGTGGATCAAGTGCCCGTCGTGCGAGACGGTGCTCTACAAATCCGACCTCGAACTCAACCAGAACGTCTGCCCGAAGTGCAGCCATCACATGCGCATTGGCGCCCGTGCCCGGCTCGACGCCCTGCTCGACCCCGAAGGGCGCTACGAGATCGGGCAGGAAGTGCTGCCGGTCGATCCGCTGAAGTTCAAGGACAGCCGCAAATACCCCGACCGCCTCAAGGAGGCGCTGGAAAACACCCAGGAGACCGATGCGCTGATCGTCATGGGCGGCGCGATCCAGACCCTGCCGGTGGTCGTCGCCTGTTTCGAGTTCGAATTCATGGGCGGATCGATGGGATCGGTGGTTGGCGAGCGTTTCGTGCGCGGGGTGCAGGCGGCCATCGAGCAGAAGGTGCCGTTCATCTGCTTTACCGCCACGGGCGGCGCGCGCATGCAGGAAGGCTTGCTCAGCCTGATGCAGATGGCCAAGACCAATGCCGCGCTCACCCGTTTGTCCGCTGCCGGATTGCCCTTCGTCAGCGTGCTCACCGACCCGACCATGGGCGGGGTGTCGGCCAGTTTTGCTTTCATCGGCGATGTGGTGCTGGCCGAGCCCAAGGCGCTGATTGGTTTTGCCGGCCCGCGGGTGATCGAGAATACCGTGCGCGAAAAGCTGCCAGAGGGCTTCCAGCGCGCTGAGTTTCTGCTGCAAAAGGGCGCGGTTGATCGTATCGTTGACCGCCGTGAACTGCGCGGCGAACTCGCGCAAATGCTGGCCATGCTGCTGCGTCAGCCTGCCGACGCGATCGCTTCCTGATTTCCTCAGACTTGCCCGTCGTTCGCAGCTGCGGACGACGGGCTTTGCGTATGTCTCCCACACCCCACACTCTGGACGGCTGGCTAGCGCACGCCGAGTTGCTGCATGCCCGCGTGATCGACATGGGGCTTGAGCGCGTGCAGGCGGTGCGCGCCGCCATGCAGTTGCAATTCACCTGCCCGGTGATCACCGTGGCGGGCACCAATGGCAAGGGATCCACCTGCGCCATGCTAGAAGCCATTCTGATGGCGGCGGGCTACCGCGTGGGCGTCTACACCTCGCCGCATCTGGTGCATTTCGAGGAACGCTGCCGCATCGCAGGGCAGACGGTGAAGGCGCAGGACTTGCTGCCGCATTTCGCCGCTATCGAGCGGGCCCGGTTGACCGCAGGCGAGGGCGGTGGGGCGGTGAGTTTGAGCTATTTCGAGTTCACCACCCTGGCCATACTGTCGCTGCTCGCCAGCCAGCGGCTCGACGCCGTCATTCTTGAAGTCGGGCTGGGCGGGCGGCTCGATGCGGTGAACGTCATCGACACCGACTGCGCCATCATCACCAGCCTCGACCTCGATCACATGGAGTTTCTCGGCCCGGACCGGGAGTCCATCGGCCGTGAGAAAGCGGGCATCATGCGGGCCGCGAAGCCCGCCGTCGTCAGCGACCCGCAGGCGCCGCAGTCGGTGCGCGACCACGCGCAGGCCATCGGCGCCGATCTCTGGCTGGCCGGACGCGACTTTCACTACACCCACTTGCCGCAGCAATGGGGCTGGCAGGGGCGCGCGCAGCGTCGGCACAGCCTGGCGTTCCCGGCGCTGCGCGGTGCCAATCAGTTGCTCAACGCCAGCGGCGTGCTCGCCGCATTGGAGGCCTTGCAGACCGCCCTGCCGGTTGCGGCGCAGGCGGTGCGCGAAGGCTTTGCCCGCGCCGAGCTGCCCGGGCGCTTTCAGGTGCTGGCAGGGCAGCCCACGCTGGTGCTCGATGTGGGCCACAACCCCCACGCCATCGCCGTGCTGGCGGAAAACCTCGACAGCATGGGCTACTTTCCGGTTACCCACGCGGTGTTTGGCGCCATGGCCGACAAAGACATCCCCGGCATGTTGCGCCGCATGTTGCCGCTGATCGACGTCTGGCATCTTTGCGATTTGCCGACGCCGCGAGCTGCGTCGGCAAAAGAGCTGGCGGCTCACTTGCTCGCCTTGAAACCAGACGCTCGCATCGCCCAGCATCCCGACCCCTTGCAGGCGCTGCGCGCAGCAGCGGCTGCCGTGGAGCTGGCCGATAGAATCGTGGTGTTCGGCTCCTTCTACACCGTGGGCGGTGTGATGCAGGAGGGGCTGCCCCGACTTCACGGCAAGCATCTCGATTCCTCCCCGCAATGACCTTTGGCGCTCCCCGCAATTCCGCCCGTCGCCCCTCCAGAGGTGATGATTCCGATTCGCAAAGCCAGGACAGTCTGCGAGCGCGCGCGCGCAGGCGTCTGATCGGCGCAGTGGCGCTGGTGCTGCTGGGGGTGATCGTGTTTCCGCTGGTGTTCGACTCCAAGCCCAAACCGGTGCCCTCTAACATCGCGCTCGATATTCCCTCGCAGAGCAAGGCGCCGGGCCTGGCGGTGCCCGCTTCCGCGCCCATGTTGCCCGCGGCGTCCAGCGTGGCCGTACCCTCGGGCGAACGCGCGGCCGTGGCGCATGCGGCGAGTGCCGTGGCTGCGGCCCCCGCGCCAGTTCCGCCCGAGCCGGAGGTGGCCTCGAAACCGGTGCCCCAGCCAATACCCGCAGCACCCAAACCCAGTCCGGTGCAGCAGGCCGAGCCGGTCGCCTCCCCGCCCGTACCCAAGCCACCCACCCCGACACCCGAGCAGGCACGGCAACTGGCCAGTGCGCGCCAGGCCCTTGCGGCGCTCGAAGGCAAATCGCCCGACCAGATTTCCACCGCGCAGGCCGAGGCGGCGCTGGCGAATAAAAAGCACGCGGCGCAGGAAGACGCAGCCCCCTCGAAGGCGCGATTTGTGGTGCAGGCAGGCGCGTTTGCAGACGCGCATGCCGCCCAATCCGTGCGAGCCAAAATTGAAAAAGCCGGATTCAAGACCTATACCCAGGTGGTCGATACCGCGCAGGGCAAGCGGGTTCGGGTGCGGATCGGCCCCTTTGCCACGCGCGATGAAGCCGAGCGGGCCTTGCACAAATTGCAGGCACTGGGTCTGAGCGGTGCGGTGCTGACGCTGTGAGTCCGCTGGACTGGTTCCTGCTCGTGGAGCAGGACGAGGGCGCGGCCCTGGCGCTCGT
>CALBRU010000085.1 GCA_937927695.1 uncultured Thiomonas sp.
CATTCAGGCCCAAAGTGCCGGAGGGCAGGACCGTGTTGCTGTAGCTACTGCGAGCGTAATACTGGGCATTGAGCGCAAAGTTGCCGAAGGTGCGCAAATCGGGCCCGAGGGTTTGAAACGCAATGCCCGGGGTAATGCTGAAGATGGTGTCGGAGCGGGCGGGATTGTTCGAGCCGAAATAGACATTGCTGGTCTGCACGACCGACATGCCCACAGAGGGCTGGACAAAGTTGCCACGCGCTGGGAGCAGCGCACTGGCCGTTCCCAGCGGTGTCAGGAGTCCGCCCTGCGTTTCGCCGTCTTCGAGCTGCTGAGGCAGCGCCACGCCGCCGGGTGCGGCGAGATTGAGCCCGGGAATGGCTTGCGCACAAGCCGATCCCGCCTGCAGAAGACAGAAGGCCAGCGGGGTCAGCGCGAACAAGACTTTGCGGCTAGAGGTCTGCATGGGGCAGGATTCGGGTGAGGTGAATGAAAGAACAGTCAAGGTCAGAACATGCTCTGCGGGATGATGATGACGTCGCCCGGCTCCACCGGGACGTTGGCCGACATTTCACCGCGCTTGAGCAGGTTGCCCAGCTTGATGCTGTAGGTTTTGCCATGGCGCTCCAGCACGGCGGCATTGCCATCGGCAAACTCGGTCAGGCCACCGGCGGCGATCATTACGTCGAGCAAGGTCATGTTTTCGCGGTACGGAATGGCGATGGGGCGCACGGCCTGACCGACGATACGGATCTGCTGGCTGTACGGCCCATGAAACCCGGTCACGACCACGGACACCACCGGATCGCGGACATACTTCGACAGCCGTGCCTCGATTTCCTGGCCGATTTCGCCCGGCGTTTTGCCGGCCGCCTGAACGTCAGGCGCCAGCGGGGTGGAGATTTTGCCGTCCGGGCGGACCTGGATGGACATGGACAAATCCGGGTTACGCCAGACGTTGATGTTGAGCGTGTCACCGGCGCCCACCTTGTAGTGATAGGTGCCCTGGGTGATTTTTTCCGGCGCGGGCGGGTAGTTGTTCGCGGCGCAGGCGCCAAGCAGGAGGGCTGCCATAGAGGCTGCAGCCATGCGCCAAAGACTGAATCGGGAATTGCGGATCAACATGCTCGACCTCTGTAATGTCGGAGAAAGGATGAAAACGACGAAATTGTGGATAGGCAGTGTAGGAGGTTCAAGCCCTCATTTGATCGGTTTTGTGGTGAGTTTGCCTGTGAAATATCTCACGTCTGCCTCGGGAATCACGGGCATCCCCCTCGAATGGGCGCACTGTGCGGAGAGGGGGCGAATCCACCAAGCGGCTTACCCCGCCCGAACGCGGGGGATTAAAACGACGACGCCCGGGGCAGGCCCGGGCGTCGTCATGACAGCCGCTCAGGGCGGCTGGCTGCTGCTTTGCTTTACTGTGGCAGGCCGACCGTCGGATTGCCGAGGTTGGTCCACTCGATCATCGAGCCGGTGTAGAGCTTGGAGTTCTTGTTGCCCAGAATCTCGTGGGTCACAAACCAGGCGCCCGAGGCCAGGTGGCCGGTGTTGCAATAGGTGATGGTCTGCGCGTCGGGCTGGATGTTGAACTCGGCGTAGATCTTCTTGTAGTCGCCTGCGCTCATGAATTCATGCGCGGCGCCGACCGGTTTGACGATCGCATCCGTCGGGAAGGAACGTGCGCCCGGCAGGTGTCCGGCCGTCTTGTTGATCGGCTTTTTCACAATGCCCAGGAACTGGGCAGTCGGGCGGGCATCGATGAACTGATCCTTGCCCCCTTGCAGACCTTCCTTGACTTGCTGCATCGAGGCCAGAATGGCCTTGTCTTCAGCGCCGGCGGCCCAGTTGCCTTTGGCCGGCGTTACCTTGTCGGTCGACACCGGATAACCGGCCTGAATCCAGGCATTGACCCCGCCGTTGAGGATGGCGAGTTTGTCGCGCGGCTCACCGAAGTAGCGCAGCTGGAAGTACAGGCGAGTGGCCATGTCCATGGAGTCGACGCTCTCGCCGGTGGGCACGATCACGATGGGCTTGTCGGTCTTGTTCAGGCCCGAGTCGTCCATAACCTTGGTGAAGTACTCGGCGGTCGGCAGCTGGGCCTTGATCTTGACGCCGTCCACCGTGCGTTCCTGGCGGATCTTGCCGAAGTCCACCGGAATGGCGCCTTCGATGTGCCCGCCCGTTTTCACCAGGGTCTTGACCTTGGTCTTGGGATCGACTTCGAATTTCGGCGCTTCGGTGAAGGTCTTGGGCTCGTCACGGATGTCGATGATGGTGACCGCGTCTTTATTGGCATTCAACCATTGGGGTGTGACCAGCGGGCCGGGCAGCGTGGCTGCACCGGCGGTTTGTGCCGCGGCTACAGCGATGATGCTCATGCCGATCAGGTGTTTCAGTTTCATGTTGGCTCCTCGTTTGGATTGGTGTAACTGCATTTCAGGGCGTGTACCCGCCCGACTCTACCTACTCTACCTACTCAGGGCGCATCTGCGCCCAACTCCTCCAACGCAAAAATCTGCGTCGAAAAATCAATACGGCACTGGCTCAGGATATGCGTGCGCCGATCTTCAAGCAACTGGGTGCGCCCGCGCGCCAGCAGCGCCTTGACGCGCGCGTCGCGCATGTGGGCGATCAGATCGATCTGCGGCCGAAAAAAGGCGAACACGGCATCCAGCCACTGTCCGACCCTGTGCGGCTTGGCATCATTGAGCGTGGTCTGGCGCGCCAGGGTGCAGACGCGCTCTGCATCTTCCCAGCATTCGGCCGTGACCCATTGATTGGTCGTGAACACGCGCAATGGCATGCCATGCGCATCGACCGACAAGCCCGCGATGTGTGTGTAGCGCTGGTCGGGCGGGCACTCGGCACGGTCGTTGGGAGCAAAGACATGGAAGTGACCATGCTCTGCCGACATTCGTTGGCTCGCGGCATGGGCGTGGTAATAAAACAAAGCCCCGGTGCGGCTTTTTGCATCGCGCTGCGGATAGTGCTCCCACTCGACAAACGCGGCATTTCCAATGATTTCGGAGATCACCGTTTTGCCCTGTTGCAGCAGCGACTGCGTGGCTTCAAGCGCCTTGAGACCGTAGGCATACAGATCGCTTCGCTCTTGCGCAGGCAATGCGCGCAAAAGATCGGCGGTAAAGCGTCGACCTTTGGGCGCATGGCCAGACAACAGGGAAGAGGACTGGAGCATGGATGGACATGACGCAGTGCAGAGACTGCGCCATGTGTTCAAGTCAGCTTATTTGGACGGGGCGCAAGGATTGCTGCTCTTGGAAGGAGCGCAAGGATTGCTGCTCTTCTTTTCCATCTTTTTGTCCATTTTCTTGGACGGAGCGCAAGGATTGCTCGGCGCGCAGGGATTGCTCGCAGCCTGCGCAACGCCGGTGGCGGACAGGCTAGACAGGGCCTGCGGCATAGGCGCGATTACAGCCGCAGCAAGGGCCAGGGCGGGAAGGGCGTGGGACAGTTTGATGCGGGCTTTAGCCATGTGGAACTCCTGATGAGTGGTTGGAAATGAAAAAATCCAGGACTACTGCTTGCGGCCCTGTGTGCTGTCAACGCGCGTACAGGGCCATGCGCTGACAGCGCAACGCAATTTAGCTGTTTTGCGGTGCAAACGAGCCGGAAGATTTGTTGCTGGTCTTGCGCGCAGAGGCATTGGTTCGGGTGAGGTAGCCCACAATTACGAGCACGGCGAAAAGCAGACCCCAGACAGCCCAGGCAGGGAGATGCAGCAACTGCGGCAAGGTCAGTCCATCTGGGCCGACCTGCTTCCAGGCCCAGCCCTCGATGGAACTGAACACGGAGTTGAAACCCAGGGTACCGATGCCGATGCCCAGCAGAAAAATCAAACCGTCCAGTTTGCCGGAGAACAACGCCACGATGGACGTGCCCGGGCAGTAGCCGCCAACGGCCATGCCAACGCCAATCAGCACGCCGCCCAGCGAACTGCCCCAGATAAAGACCGAGGGCACAAACA
Source organism: uncultured Thiomonas sp. (assembly GCA_937927695.1). GTDB lineage: Bacteria > Pseudomonadota > Gammaproteobacteria > Burkholderiales > Burkholderiaceae_C > Thiomonas. Next base: position 3,968 of record CALBRU010000085.1, read on the forward strand.
TATTGTCGACGGCAATCACGCCCAGGCCTTGCAACAGATAGAGGCCGCCAGCCGACACCAGAATGGCCGTGAACATGACCTTGAACACGGCCCAGTCCTTGAAGCGCAGTTGGGCGGTCAGTTTGCAGCCGCTGCCAAAACCGGCGTTTTCAAGAACGTAGCCGAAAATCAGGCCGAGGATGATGCCCGATACGGGGCCGGTGTATCCAAGAGGGAAGCTCATTTCCAGAGTCCTTTCGTGAGTTGGCCGAACACGGCCCCAGCAATGAAAAATCCGATCAGGAACAAGAAGCCCGCAGCGGCCAGCGTTGCGGAGCCCGAGAGTCCCATGCCGCTGGTGCACCCCAGGGCGAGACGTGCGCCGAAACCTGCTGCGATGCCGCCAATGACTGCGAGGACGAGTCGCAGGCTGCGCCCTGCTTGAGTGGGGCCGTCGATCTGCAGCTTGAAGCGGCCTGCCAATACGCTGCCAATCAAGCCGCCGATGGCCAAACCAACGACTTCCCAGACGACCCAGCGATCCAGACCGACTTCAAACAGGTTGTGGAGATAGGTGTGGGCGGCAACGGTATTGGGATCGACCTTGCCCGCTACGGCTGCAGTCGCCAGGGTGGTTGCCCCGGTCACGCCATAACCATTTCCGGTGACAAGAAACGTGGCCAGTAGTCCCAAACCCAACAAAACCCCGGCTACGTAGGGGTTCCAGAGTGGACGAGGTGTATTGCGCATGAGTAGGCTTCCTCCAGGGGTGATGCGGCGACATCCGTGCGTGTGGCCGCGTGCTGATCGAACGATCAACTTGTCTCAAATCAAGTATAGAAAAGATTTCATTATGCTTCCGGGAGTATTAGGGTTTTTCCAGACTAGGACTAACACTGATGCGGCCTCATTGAATTTGCGTTTAATCAAGCTTTTTTGGCGGGCGTGACAGGAATCCCCGAGATGAAAGGGGCTGTATAGATATGCTTGAATACCTAGGCAAAGACTAGCTGGCGAAGCGGAGACTTTCTCAGTATCGTTGCGGGTTCTCATCCTCAACCAACAGGCTGACAGTTTTGTAGGAGTCGAACCCTCGCTTGCCGCTGGATGGGGCCAAAATTGTTGAACGCCGCCCGAGCGCATTCGGGCACTCACTTGCACATCAGGAGACCAGGGTATGGCACATATCGTTGTATTGGGCGCCGGCATTGGCGGCATGTCCGCCGCCTATGAAGCGCGTGAAGCGCTCGGCAAAGCACACAAGATCACGGTCATCAATGCCGTGGACTATTTCCAGTTTGTGCCCTCCAACCCCTGGGTGGCCGTGGGCTGGCGCAGCCGAGACGAGGTGATCTTTGCGATCAAGCCGTATCTGGAGCGCAAGGGGATCGACTTCATCGCCAAGTCGGTGACCAAGATCGAGCCGGAGAGCAATACCTTGACCCTGCAGGATGGCGCCAAGGTGAATTACGACTATCTCATCATCACCACCGGGCCGAAGCTGTCTTTCGATGAGGTGCCGGGTTCCGGCCCGCACGGCGGGTATACCAACTCGATCTGCAGCATCGACCACGCGGAAAAGTGCTACGCCGACTACGAGAAGCTGGTGGCCAACCCGGGGCCGGTGATTGTGGGTGCGATGCCAGGGGCGAGCTGCTTCGGCCCTGCTTACGAATACACCATGGTGCTCGACACCGCGCTGCGCAAGAAAAAAATCCGTAACAAGGTGCCCATCACTTATGTGACTTCCGAGCCTTATATCGGTCACCTGGGGTTGGATGGCGTGGGCGACTCCAAGGGCATCATGGAAAGCGCCTTCCGCAGCCATGACATCCGCTGGATCACCAATGCCAAGACCACCAAGGTGGAAGACGGCAAGATGTGCGTCGATGAACTCGACATGCAGGGCAATCTGGTCAAGCAGCACGAACTGCCGTTCAAGCACTCCATGATGTTGCCTGCCTTCAAGGGCGTGGACGCGGTGGCTGCGGTAGAGGGGCTGTGCAACCCGCGCGGCTTTGTCATCGTCGACCAACATCAGCGCAGCCCGAAATACAAGAACATCTACTCCGCTGGCGTCTGCATCGCCATTCCACCGACTGGCCCGACGCCGGTTGCCTGCGGCGTGCCCAAGACGGGTTACATGATCGAGTCGATGGTCACGGCCATCGTGCACAACCTCGAGGAAGAACTCGCGGGCAAACAACCCTCGCACCGCGGCACCTGGCAGGCCATCTGCCTGGCCGACTTCGGCAATACCGGGG
>CALBRU010000086.1 GCA_937927695.1 uncultured Thiomonas sp.
GAGATAAGCTAGTGACTGGAGTTCAGACGTGTGCTCTTCCGATCTCGGCCACCAGTTGGCAGCACCACGCACAACCGCCTTCGGGCGGTTTTTTGCTTTCTGGGCCCCGCTTTTCCCCGCAGAAACTGCGCCCGTACATCAGCCCGTACATGGCGGCGGCAGACGCCCGCACAGGCCGACTTCGAAACTGACCTCACGAATTCGCAACAACCAGAAGGAGTGCATCGTGAGTGTCAAACATCTGAATCAAGGCCAATTGGCCGACCGTTGGGGAGTCAGCGAAGCAACGCTTGAACGCTGGCGCTCCGAAGGTATCGGCCCGGTATTCCTGAAGCTGCAGGGTCGCGTCGCTTATCGCATCGAGGACATCGAAGCCTACGAGTCCGAGAGTCTGCGCAAGAGTACCTCTGAACGCGTCAATTCGGGAGGTGCGCTGTGAACCGAATCTCCCCCGACGAAGTCCTGACCACCCCAGCCGGCGAACTGGCTGCGCTTGCCAGCGAGTCCCTGTTCCAACTTAAGAACGACGCTGCTGATCTTCTCGCCGCTGCCAAGGCGATCGTCGAGCACGTCGATCGCGCGCTGGATCTCAAGTATGCCGACCGCGCACACCAGCTGCGCTTGGCGGCAGGCAAGGACACCGGCGTCGTCCATTTCGAGGACGGCCATGTCCGCATCACCGCCGATCTACCCAAAAAGGTCGACTGGGATCAGACGCGGCTCGCCGAGATAACTCGTCGCATTGCATCCAACGGCGACGACCCGTCCGAGTACGTGGACATCAGCTACCGGATCTCGGAAACCAAGTTCAACGCGTGGCCCGAGTCGCTCAAGAGCGCCTTCGCACCGGCACGCACCCTCAAGACCGGCAAGCCGGGCTTTCGTCTCGCTCTGCTTCAGGAGTAATCGCCATGAAAACCAAACCTACGCTGCTCGAACTGCTGCGCAAGCAGCCGGAAATGTATCTCCGTGATCTGCCGGAAAACATCCGCATCCCGGCGCTGGACGGCAATCGCCCCGACGAAGTCGTGCGTCGCCTCGAAGACGCCACCATCGATGACGTGGCATTCGCGATCCAGGGCATGGAGTCGGAGTCCCGTCTGATCCATCGCCGTCTGGGCGGTCTGCGCGACCTGTACGAAATGGCCCGCAAGCGCGGCGCACTCGGCGTGACCACCGTCGCTGACGCGTTCGCCAACATCAGCACCGAGGAGGCCGGCAAATGAGCCTCCCCATCATTACTGCAGACCAGCGCCTGGCCGAGCGCCGTGGCGTGAAAGGCGTGCTCGTCGGCAAGAGCGGCATCGGCAAAACGTCACAGCTCTGGACGCTGAAACCCACTGCCACGCTTTTCTTCGACCTTGAAGCTGGAGATCTGGCTGTCGAGGGCTGGGCCGGCGACACGATCCGCCCGCGCACCTGGCAGGAGTGTCGTGACTTCGCGGTGTACATCGGCGGGCCGAACCCGGCGCTGCGCGACGACCAACCGTTCAGCCAAGCCCACTTCGATGCTGTGTGTGCGCGCTTCGGCGATCCGGCCGTACTGGACAAGTACGACACCGTGTTCGTCGATTCCATCACCGTGGCCGGTCGCCTGTGCCTGCAATGGTGCAAAGGCCAGCCCCAGGCCTACTCCGAGAAAACCGGCAAACCCGACAGCCGGGGTGCGTATGGGCTGATGGGCCAGGAAATGATTGGCTGGCTGACCCACCTGCAGCACACGCGCGGCAAGAACGTCTGGTTCGTCGGCATCCTCGACGAACGCCTCGACGATTTCAATCGACGGGTGTTCTCGCTGCAGATCGACGGCTCCAAAACCGGCCTGGAACTGCCCGGCATCGTTGATGAGGTCGTCACCTTGGCCGAACTGAAGGCCGATGACGGCGCCAGCTACCGCGCCTTCGTCTGCCACACGCTGAACGCATGGGGCTACCCCGCCAAGGACCGCTCCGGGCGGCTCGATCCGATCGAAGAACCGCATCTCGGCCGCCTGATGGAAAAGATCGCCGGCCCTGCCAGGCCCGCCGCCGAGCGACTCGATTTCGCGCACCCCGCGCCAGCTGCCGCGCCTGTCCCTAACACCGAATCCACTTCCACTCAGGAGTCCTGATCATGACCTATTTCGATTTCAATTCCGCTTCCGAACAGACCTCTTTCGACCTGATCCCCAAGGGCGCGCTGGTGCGCGTCCGCATGACCATCAAGCCGGGTGGCTTCGATGATCCGTCGCAAGGATGGACGGGCGGTTACGCCACCCGCAACGACAACACCGGCTCGGTCTACTTGAACTGCGAGTTCGTCGTGATGGAAGGCGAGTTCGCCCGTCGCAAGATGTGGTCGCTGATCGGCCTGCACAGCCCGAAAGGCCCTGAGTGGGCCAACATGGGCCGCACGTTCATCAAGGCGATCCTGAACTCCGCGCGCGGCGTTCACCCCGGCGACAACAGTCCTGCTGCGCAAAACGCGCGCCGCATCAGCGGGTTTGCCGACCTCGACGGCATCGAGTTCCTCGGCAAGGTCGACTGGGAGAAAGACCAGAACGGCCAGGACAAGAGCGTCATCAAGTCCGCGATCACACCCGACCACAAGGACTACGCCGCCCTCATGGGCGGGTCCGCAAAGCCTGCGGTGTCAGGGGCCGCCAACGGGTCGAACGCATATGCCCAGGCCACGGGCCGTGCCTCCGTGCCGGGCCGCCCGAGCTGGGCACAGTAAGGGGGACGCCGCCATGATGCTCCGCCCCCGACAAGCCCTGCTAGTCGAGCGCTCCTTGGCGGCGCTCGCCCAACACGGCAACACCCTGTCTGTTGGCCCCACCGGGTCCGGCAAGACCATCATGCTGTCGGCGGTGGCCGGCAGCTTGTTGGCCGAGCCAGATGCCAAGGCCTGCATCCTCGCCCACCGTGATGAGCTGACCGGCCAGAACCTGACCAAATTCGCACGGGTGAATCCGGGCGTCAGCACCTCCGTGTTCGATGCCAAGGACAAATCCTGGTCCGGGCGCGCCACGTTCGCGATGGTGCAAACGCTGTCACGCGACAACCATCTCGCCGCGATACCAACACTCGATCTGCTGGTGATCGATGAGGCGCACCACGCCGCCTCGGCGTCTTACCGCCGCGTGATCGACCGGGTGCTGGACAAAAACCCGCACGCTCAGATCTTCGGGGTGACGGCGACACCTGCCCGCAGTGACGGCAAGGGACTGCGGGAGGTCTTCAGCAACGTCGCGGATCAAATCACGCTGGGCGAGCTGATTGCGTCCGGTCATCTCGTGCCGCCCCGCACCTTCGTCATCGATGTCGGCGCCCAGGAGCAGTTGACGCAGGTCCGGCGCACGGCCACTGACTTCGACATGACGGAAGTCGAGGCGATTCTCAACAAGACGCCCATCACCGATGCCGTGATCCGTCATTGGCGGGAGAAGGCCGGCGAGCGCAAGACGATCGTGTTCTGCTCGACCGTCGCCCATGCCGAGTGCGTGCGCCAAGCATTTCAGGATGCCGGTGTATCCGCCGTGATCGTGCACGGCGAGCTGTCCGATGCAGAGCGCAAGGCACGCCTTGCCGAGTACGAATCCGGCGCCGCACAGGTGGTCGTCAATGTGGCCGTGCTCACGGAGGGCTACGACTTCACGCCCACGTCGTGTGTCGTTCTACTGCGACCCAGCTCGCACAAGTCGACGCTGACCCAGATGATCGGGCGCGGCCTGCGCACCATCGATCCTACTGAGCATCCCGCGGTCATCAAGACTGACTGCGTGGTGCTGGACTTCGGCACCGCCACCTTGATGCACGGTTCCTTGGAGCAGGACGTCAACCTCGACGGGCACCAGCATCACGGGGAAGCACCGACCAAGGACTGCCCGTCCTGTGAAGCCACCGTCCCGCTCGGCTGCCGCGAATGCCCGCTGTGCGGATTCATCTGGGAGAACGAGACCACCGAGGAAGGTAACGCACTGGCCGATTTCGTGATGACCGAGATCGACCTGCTCAAACGCTCCAACTTCCGCTGGTGCGATCTGTTCGGCTGCGACGACGCGCTGATGGCGACCGGCTTCAATGCCTGGGGGGGCGTGTTCTTCCTGAATGGGCGCTGGCACGCCGTGGGCGGTGGCGAGGGTCTGCAGCCACGCTTGCTGGCCGTCGGCGACCGCACCGTCTGCATGGCCAAGGCCGATGACTGGCTGAACGATCGAGAGTCGGCGGACTCCGCGCACAAGACCAGACGTTGGCTGAACGAACCGCCGACCGCGAAGCAACTGCAGTATCTGCCGCAGGCGCTGCGCGCCGACTTCGGTATGACGCGCTATCAGGCATCGGCACTGCTGTCCTTCCAGTTCAACAAGTCGTCGATTCAGCGCCTCGTGGTGGCTGCCAACGATGCCCACCGGGAGGCCGCGTGAAATGTGCAGTCTGCTCCCGCAAGGCCAAGGGCTTCGGCTACTTCAATCCACGCCTTCCGCGCAACGATCCACGCCGTTACTCGGACCGCTGGGTGTTCTGCTCGATGCGCTGCCAGAACGGATTTCCGCGACTCATGGAAAAGACGGGAGGTCACATGATCGATCCCAGTGATATGGAGCTCGCCGCCATGACGTCCTGCCTGGCGCCGCTTGGCGAGTATGTCGGCTCCATCGGTATGCAGCGACCGCTGGCGGACTACAGCAAAGACGAAGTGCTGATGCTGATCGACGTGGTCGTGACGGCCTATCAAGAACACATGCTCATCGAGCACGAGCGGATAGCAGAGAAGGATCGCGCTTTTCTTGAAGAGCGACTTGCCAGCCAAGGCAAGCCGGCTTCGACGGGGGTGCCGTTCTGATGCTGGATTTCAATCACCGCCCGAAGATCCATGAGCAGATCGGCGTGCTCATCGATACCGCGCTGCGCGCGGATCGTGACAAACAACCCCGTCGCAATTACCTCGGCGCGT
>CALBRU010000087.1 GCA_937927695.1 uncultured Thiomonas sp.
CGCCGCTGTCGCCTTCGAGACGGATGGGTTTTTCGCGCAAATGCGCGGTGTGGATGTGATCGAACACGATCTCGGTATTGAAACGCTCGGCATGCGCCTGAAAACGCGCCATCAGATCGGGCCCTTGCACGCCATCGACGTCGGCAGGCCAGTTGTCGACTTCAGTCGTGGTCATGAGTTGACCGCCTTGAGCCAGACCGGTGATGAGCAGGGGGTTCAGATTGGCGCGGGCCGCATAGACAGCGGCGCTGTAACCGGCCGGGCCGGAGCCCAGAATGAGCACTTTGGCGTGTTTGGATGTCATGATGTGTGAGAAACTTCGGGCTGAGAGGATGGGGGATAAGGTCGCGCTGCAACCGCTGCTCACGGACTGTCCTCGGAAATAGAACGAGGGCTGACCGCCGCACAATAGCTAAGATTTTAGGGGTGCGGCATATCGGGCGTGCGGCATGCGGCTATTTTCTGGCTTCCCCGCCTGCCTTCGAAATTGCCCCGCCGCCCCATAAACTGGAGAAACTGATGTCGCAAATCACCGATATTGACCTCGTTCGGCGCGTGCCGCTGTTTGCCGTGCTGACCGAATCTCAGGCCTGGTCGATTTCGCAATCCATCGTCAAGCGGCGCTACAAGCGTGGCGAAAACATTGTCGAGCAGGGCAGCAAGTCGAATGCTCTGTTCATTCTGCTTTCCGGGCGGGCTCGGGTGATCAGCATGGACGCCAAGGGCCGCGAAGTCATCATCGCCGTGCTGCATGCGGGCGATTACATCGGTGAAATGAGCCTGATCGATGGCGAACCGCACAGCGCCACGGTGCAGGCCGAGGTGCAGACCGATGTGATGATGCTCGGCCGTGTGGCGTTTCTGCAGTGCCTGCCTGAAAACACCAGCATGTCCTTTGCGATCATGCGCGGGCTGGCGCTGCGTCTGCGCCGCGCCGACCGAAAAATTGAATCTCTGGCGCTGATGGATGTCTATGGCCGTGTGGCGCGCGCGCTGATGGAACTCACGGACGAGATGCAGAACGAGCACGTCATCCGCAACAAGCTTTCACGCCAGGATCTGGCCAAGATGGTCGGCGCTTCGCGCGAAATGGTCAGCCGGGTGATGAAGGACTTTGAGCAGCAGGGTTTTGTGGTCGAGCGCGAAGACGGCACCCTGTTGATCCGAGAGCATCTCTCGACCCTGATTTGATGCGAGCGGGGTGTGCACGGCCCCCCGTCCTCGCTCCTTATCCGTCGTCTTTATCCGCCTGTGATTCTGAACCTGGGCGGTCTGTTGCGTTGGCTTGTTTGCCCATGACCGCAGCGAAGGCGGCAAAATCCGCCCTGCAGCCCAGTTTGATGGCGGGCGCGATGCATCACCCTGGATTTTGAACATCCCTCCCATGCCGAAAATCGATACCCGACGTCGCCCCTCCCAGGCGACGCTCCGTTCTGAGCCGCGCAGCCGCCTGCAGCGTTTTGCGAGCGAGGTACGCCTGACTGCCGCCTTCATCGGCTGGATTTTGCTTTGCCTGAGTCTGCTGAGCTTTCATAAGTCCGATCCGTCCTGGTCGAGTTCGGGCACCGATGGCCATGTGGCCAACTGGGTCGGCGTGGTTGGGGCCTGGTTTTCCGATGTGGCCTATTTCCTGCTGGGTTTCTCGGCTCTGTGGCTGATTCCGCTCGGACTGTATGGTCTGGTGCGCATGTGGCGCAACACCCAGGCGCAAACACCCGCCGCCGAGGAGCAAACGCCTGTGAGCCGGTGGCGCAAGCTGCAGCCGCTGGCCGCCGCTGCGGGCCTGCTGCTGTTGCCGCTTTCCAGCGCGGCGCTGGAGTCGACGCGGCTGTGGAGCCTGGCTCCTGCCCTGCCGGGCGAGGCCGGTGGTTTGCTTGGGCATGGCCTGGGTATCGCCGTTGATACCTTGCTGGGCGATACTGGCGGCACTTTGGTGCTGCTGGCGGTTTTTCTGTTTTCGCTGAGTTGGGTCGGCCATTTTTCATGGGCCGACGCGGCCGAGCGCCTGGGGGGCTGGATCGAGCGGCTGTGGACCTGGCAGCGCGAACGCCGCGGACGCGAAGACGATGTGCTGGCCGGGCAGCAGGCCAAGCAGGAGCGCGAAAAGGAAGTCGAGTTGCAGCGGCCTTTGGTGGAAGAGCGCGAAGTGCTCGCTCCAGTGCTGATCGAGCCCTCGGTGGCTTATGTGCCGCAGTCTCCGCGCGTGCTCAAGGAAAAGCAGAAACCGCTGTTCAATGAACTGCCTGATTCGGCCCTGCCGGCCTTGGGCCTGCTGGATGCCGCGCCCTCAGTGCAGGCGGAATCCGTCAGCCACGAAACGCTGGAGTTCACCTCGCGCCTGATCGAGAAAAAGCTCAAGGATTTCGGCGTGGAGGTGCGCGTGGTCGCGGCCTATCCCGGCCCGGTCATCACGCGCTACGAAGTGGAACCGGCCACTGGCGTGAAGGGTGCGCAGATCGTCAATCTGTCGCGCGATCTGGCGCGGGCCTTGTCGCTGGTGAGCATCCGCGTGGTCGAAACCATTCCGGGCAAGAACACCATGGCGCTGGAATTGCCCAATGCCAAGCGGCAGACCATCAAGCTGTCGGAGATTCTGGGTTCCAACAACTATCACGAAGCCGCCTCGATGCTGACCATGGGTCTGGGCAAGGACATCGTGGGCAACCCGGTGGTAGCCGATCTGGCCAAGATGCCCCACCTGCTGGTGGCGGGCACCACCGGCTCGGGCAAGTCGGTGGGCGTCAACGCCATGATTCTGAGCCTGCTCTACAAGGCCGAACCCAGCGATGTGCGGCTGATTTTGATCGATCCGAAAATGCTAGAGCTCAGCGTGTATGACGGCATTGCGCATCTGCTCGCGCCCGTGGTGATCGACATGAAACAGGCGGCGCAGGCGCTGAACTGGTGTGTGGGCGAGATGGAGCGCCGCTACAAGCTTATGAGCAAGCTCGGCGTGCGCAATCTCGCGGGCTACAACACCAAGGTGCAGGAGGCCCGTGCGCGCGGCGAGCCACTGACCAACCCGTTCAGCCTCACGCCAGAGTCGCCCGAGCCGCTGGAGAAGCTGCCGCACATCGTGGTCGTCATCGACGAACTGGCCGACCTGATGATGGTGGTGGGCAAGAAAATCGAGGAACTCATCGCGCGTCTGGCGCAGAAGGCGCGGGCTTCGGGCATCCATCTCATCCTG
>CALBRU010000088.1 GCA_937927695.1 uncultured Thiomonas sp.
CCCTGATGCTGATTTTCACTGCGCTGGTTCCCACCTTCTATCTGCTGGCTGCTGGGGCAATGACCGGCAACAGTGGCTTGACGGTATTTGGTGGTTATCTGGGGCTGATTACCGCGGCACTGGCGTTTTATCTTGCAGGGGCCGAAGTCATCAACGAGTCCTGGGGGCGGGTGGTATTGCCGGTTTGACGATCTATCGAGGGTATGTGGCAGGCCCATGCTTGATATAACCTGCGCTGCAACGCAGCATCAAAACGACTGAATCAGCATGAACTGATTCAGCGCGGCGTCAGTTTTGCGCTGCAGCATTCGGGCGAGAGTGCTGCTTCCGGCCCGAAGCTCTTCCGGCCGGAAGCTGCCATCAGGCGCGGCTGGCTTATCGGGCAGACCGGGCACTCGCACCCAGAGCCTGTTCACATCATGAAAAATCGCTGGATCGTTCTCGGCGCGGTCGTAGCTTTGTCCGCGCCTATTGCCTGGGCCAGTCTGGTCCAGACGCACTCATCACAACCCGACGCACCTACGCGGCTGATGATTCCGGCCGCGACCGCGCAGATTGTGTCGCGCTCGTTGCCTGACAATCTGCAGATCCGCGCCGCTACAGGGCCTCAGGGCATTCCGGTGCAGGAATACATCGGGGCCGATGGATCGCTATTCGCCATCACCTGGGCCGGCCCGCAACGCGTACAAGCGCAAGACATGGTGCGCCATTTCTTCCCTCAAGCCTCGGCTGAAAACGCCCATGTCGCGCATGGCCTGCAAGCGGTCGTGCGCAGTGCGCAGCAATCGTGGGGCAATGAAGGTGTGGCCTACTTGCCCGCATTGATGCCGATGGATTTCGATCCGAATGGGCTGGCGCCCTGACGCATTTCCCAAGGCCGCCTCTTGCTGACAGCTAGGCGGCGACTATTGCCTTGCCGATGCTCTGGCCCAGAGCGGTTTCATCCGGGTACGCAGCGCGTCGTATTCGTGGTTGATGCGAACGATCTCGGCTTTTTGGCCTTGGATGAGTGCGGTTTGCTGCTTGGTCAGCACTTTGTTCTCATCGAGCTTGGTTCGCAGTTCGAGGGGCAGTGGGCCTTGAGGATAAAACTGCGCATCGATCTGCAGACGCTTGAACTGACGTTGCAGAGCAGCGAGTTGTTTTTCAGCGTCCTCAATCATCGATTGCGGCCGATTCAAATCGCTGACGCGGGCAGCCTCCAGCGCGGCTTCGTTCGGGTAGCGCAGCAACAGGGCACGATCCTCACGTTGCTGATCGCGCTGCTGTCTGGCCAGATTCTGCGCGGCCTCTTTTGCCTGGGCCTGCTCGGCCTGTTCCTTCATGGTCAAAATGCGCCTGCGCACGGTGCCATCTGAGCCGATCACTTTGCCGCCATAGGTCAGGCAATCCTGCGTCAAGCGATCACTGGAAACCAGCGTGCCGTTCGCGTCGCGACAGAGGTAGATGTCAGCGTGCGCCCACGGAGCGGTGCACAACAGCAAGCCGAGGAGAAGGGGGCGAAGTGGGCGCACGGTCAATTTCATGAACTGCGGGTAAGAGTGTTGCTGCAACAATGTCGAAGTGGGCCGTCGCGTTGACGAGCCGTCTTATTGTGCCTTGCTTTGCGGCGTTGCAGGCGCTGCCCGTGTTGCAGAGCAGATGCCCGAGTGCCTGCCTGTTCATTGCCTGACCCAACCGGATGCCTGGATATGTTGCCTTTCCCCTTGCGCGTGACCACTCTCAATCTCAATGGCATACGTTCCGCCGCGAGCAAGGGGGTCGATGACTGGCTGCGCTCGGAGGCACGCCCGGATGTGCTCTGCGTGCAGGAACTCAAAGCGCTGGAAGCCGATATGACGCCCGGCCTGCGAACCTTGGGTGGACTGCCGGGTGCCGCATTCCAGCACGCAGTGAAACCCGGCTATAGCGGCGTCGGCCTTTATTGGAAGCACGAACCCGATGAAGTGCGCATCGGTTTTGGCCATGCCGAGTTCGACGCTGAAGGGCGCTATGTCGAAGCCACTTACAAGCGCCCGGGCGGTGAGCGCCTATCCATCGTGTCTGCCTACTTCCCCTCGGGCTCCAGCTCCGAGGAGCGCCAGCAGGCGAAATTTCGTTTCCTGGCCGATTTCCACGAACACCTTCTTGCTCTGAAGGCCGCAGGAGAGGTGCTGCTGTGCGGCGATGTCAACATCGCCCACAAAGAGATTGATTTGAAGAATTGGAAAGGCAACCTCAAGAACAGCGGCTTTTTACCGGAAGAGCGTGCCTGGCTGACCCGACTGATTGGCGAGGCGGGCTATGTGGACGTGTTTCGCCAACTCGACCCCGCGCCAGATCGCTACACGTGGTGGAGCAATCGCGGGCAGGCCCGAGCGAAAAACGTGGGATGGCGCATCGACTATCACCTGGCTACCCCTGGTATCGCGGCGCAGGCCAAATCGGATAGCGCTTGGATTTACACGGAGCAGCGATTTTCAGATCATGCCCCGCTAACCATCGACTACGCCTGAGGTCGGTGTTGAGGTCGATTCAAAATGGATCAGGGTCAGGATTGCCTAGAAATCGACACCGTCACCGTCAGAAAAAATCCCCCGCGGATGCTGCTGCGGGGGATTTCGACGGGCAAGTACGGCAGGTGCTGCCGTCATGCCGGAGCGCCTAGCGTGTAGGCGAACTCGAAGGTCTTACTGAGCCTTCTTTTCTTCTTTTTTCATTTCCTTGTGCACGGCCTTTTTGTGCTCAACCTTCTTGTGTTCGACCTTTTTGTGCTCTTTTTTCATTTCCTTGTGGGCTTCAGGCTTGGCGGCTTCAGGGGCAGCCGGGGCCGGAGTTTGCGCCATGGCAACGGTTGCGAACAGGGAAGCGAACAGCGTGGCGGCAATTTTTTTCATGATGGGATGCACTTTCAATGTTTGGGATGGAAACGATCCAAGCTGGATCGAAGGTTTAATGCGTGTCGCAGCCTTTGGGTTGACACAACTTTGCAAAACTTGCGATTTCGATGGCTTGCAGCCCAGATAATGTCTATTGCCTCTACCGAATTTCTGCAAGATCGGAAGAGCGTCGTGTAGGGAAAGAGTGTAGATCTCGGTGG
>CALBRU010000089.1 GCA_937927695.1 uncultured Thiomonas sp.
GGGGCTGGGCGATTCAGTTCATTCAAAAACACAATCGGAGGGGATATGAAAAACGGGGCTAGGCATTACCAATACATCGCAGCGCTGGGTTTGGCGGCGCTGCTGGCAGGGTGTGGAGGCGGCGGGGGGGGGACGCCACCGTCAACATGCACGGCGGCCTGCACACCTGTCAACCTGAAGAAGAGCGATGGAACCCCCGTGCCGGATGTGTACCCCACGGCCATCAATCCCAATAACGGGCAAGTATGTGCGATTTCAAGCAATCCGACATCCAGTGGCGGTTCCACAGAGCTGTCGCTAAGCAACTGTGGCGGTTCCTCCGCGATCGTGACGGCGCCGGTGGGAGGAGGCACTGTCGTAGGCATTTGCACTGTTGGCCAATCTTGCACTCTCAGTCCAGGAACGACAACGTCAACTGCCCCCTATGCTGGAACTTGGACGGCGAAATACTCCTCATCGTTGACGACCGGAGACAATGGCACATGCACTGTCATTCTGAACACGAATGGCGTGATCGTGGATCAAGGTGGCAATGCAGTCACAAGTTCGTCGCCATCGAACTGTTTTTCCAAAATGAGCCCATCGAACGATTTCACGCTCTGGGGTAACTTGTCCCGGGACGGGAGTTTTCAGGGTTCGACGTCATCGGGGGCAACCTATACGGGATCGTTCAATGTGGGGACGACGACTTCTGCTGGCGGTTCTTGGGAGAACCCCAGCGCAGGAGCCACTGGAACTTGGAGTGCCACGCGCACATCGACGCCGTAACCGGCTTTGAATGTTGCATCACAGGCCGCCACGCGCGGCCTTTTTGTTTTTTGCCGTTGGCTTTTACACTGACTTGCATGACTTCTTCTGTCGTTCATCCTCCTGGTCAGGCCTATGTCGTCGGCGGTGCGGTGCGTGATGCCTTGCTGGGGCGGCCGCATGGGGATCGCGACTGGGTGGTGGTGGGGGCTACGGCGCAGCAGATGATCGATGCCGGGTTCCTGTCGGTGGGGCGCGACTTTCCGGTGTTTCTGCATCCGCAAACCCACGAGGAATACGCCCTGGCGCGCACCGAGCGCAAGACGGCGCCGGGCTATCGGGGCTTTGTCGTGCAGGCGGCGCCCGAGGTCACGCTGGAGGAAGATTTGTTGCGCCGCGATCTGACCATCAACGCCATGGCGCGCGCGGCCGACGGCACGCTGATCGACCCCTGCGGCGGCCAGCGCGATCTGCAGGCGCGGGTGTTGCGGCATGTGTCCGCCGCATTTGCCGAAGACCCGGTGCGCATTCTGCGGCTGGCGCGGTTTGCAGCGCGGTTTGGTGATTTTGTCGTCGCCCCTGAGACCATGGACTTGATGCGCCACATGGTGCTTGCGGGCGAGGTGGACGCGCTGGTGCCCGAGCGGGTGTGGCTGGAACTGGCGCGCGGTCTGATGGAGCCGCAGCCGCAGCGCCTGTTCGCCGTGCTGCGCGAATGTGGCGCGTTGGCGCGGTTGCTGCCCGAATTGGATCGTCTGTGGGGCGTGCCGCAGCGGGCCGACTATCACCCCGAGATCGACACCGGGGTGCACGTCATGCTGGTGTTGCAGGCAGCGGTCGCACTCGGCGCTCCGCTGGCAGTGCGCTGGGCTTGTCTGATGCACGATCTGGGCAAGGGCACGACCCCGAAGGACATACTGCCGCGCCACCTCGGACACGAGCAGCGCAGCGTGGCGCTGGCGGCTGCGGTGGCGCGAAGACTACGTGTGCCGGCCGATTGCGCCACGCTGGCTGCTGTGGTGGCCGCCGAGCACGGCAATATTCACCGCTGTCTGGGCTTGGGCGCCGAGGCTACGTTGCGTCTGTTGCAGCGCTGCGATGCCTTGCGGCGACCCGAGCGCTTTGCCCAGGCGCTACTGGCCTGCGAAGCCGATCACCGCGGACGCGGCGGCGATTTTCCGCGGCAGCCCTATCCGCAGCGCGCGCGGCTGCTGGCCGCGCTGGAGGCGGCGCAGCGTGTCGACGCGGGGGCGATTGCGCAGCGGGTCACGCAGTCCGGCGGCAAGCCCGCCGCCATCGCGCAGGCGGTGCAGACGGAGCGCGAGCAGGCGCTGGCGCGTATCCTGGCGCAAGAGGAGCAAACAGGATGAAGACCATGCGTCTGTTCGCGGCGATGGTGATTTCCCTCGCCGCTTGGGGTGCGTCGGGGCCGGACGTGGCTGCAGCCCAGGCGGCCCCCACCAACCGGCTCGCCGCCTCGCATGACCCTTACCTGCTGGAGCATGCCCACGATGCGGTGGACTGGTACCCGTGGGGGCAAGAGGCGCTGAACAAGGCGCGGCGCGAGAACAAGCCCATCTATCTCTCCATCGGCTTCTCCACCTGCTACTGGTGCCATGTGACGCAGCGCGAGCTCTATAGCAATCCGAAGATCGCCGCGCTGATGAACCGCTGGTTCGTCAATATCCTGGTCGATCGCGAACAGCGGCCCGACATCGACCACATCTACATGCTGGCGCGGCAGCTCATGACGCACGACAGCGGCTGGCCGAACAACGTCTTTCTCACCCCCGATCTGCAGCCGTTCTACATTGGCAGCTACTTCCCGCCCAAGGCCACGGCGCAGCAGGAGGGTTTTCCCACTCTGCTCGCCACGCTGCACAAGAACTGGACGCAGCATCCGGCCGAGGTCAAGCGCATCGCGGCGCGGATCGCGCAGGCCATGCAGTCCGCCGCCGTCGCGGGAGACGCGTCGGTGCCGATCGATGCGGCGGGCTGGACGCAGGCCGCGCAGACCGAGGCGCTGCAGCGCTTCGATGCGCTCGACGGCGGCTTTGCTGCGGCCACTGCGGCGGCGCGTTTTCCGCAGCCGCCGCTGCTGAGTTGGCTGCTGGCGCGCGGCGCGGCAGGGCACCCGAAAGCGGAGCACGCCGCCGTGTTCACGCTGCAGGCCATGGCGCAGGGCGGCATCATGGACCAGCTCGGCGGCGGCTTTCGCCGCTATGCGGTCGATCCGTCATGGTCGCTGCCGCACTTCGAGATGATGCTGTCGGACAACGCCCAGTTGCTCGCGGTTTACACCCGGGCTTACGCGCAGACCGGTCAAGCCGATCTGCGCTGGGTGGCGCAGCGCACCGCTCACTTTCTGCTGCACGATCTGCGCTTGCGACAAGGCGTTTTCGCCACGGCCATCGACGCCGAAACCGGCGGGGTGGAGGGGGCGACCGATCGGTGGACGACGGCGCAGATCGACGCCGTGTTGGGCAAGCGGCAGGCGCAGGCGTGGTGGGCGCTCTACGCCCTCACACCGCTTCATTCCGGCGGCGAAGCCGGTGTGTTGCGACAGCAGCGCGACGTTGCCCAGCGTTTGTTGCGCGCAAGCGCGCTGGCGGCGCGGCTGCAGCAACTCGCGCCCGAGCGCCGGGCGCTGCTGGGCGCGCGCGACCGGCGACCGCAACCCCGGCGCGACGACAAAATCGTCACCGCCGACAACGCTCTGGCGATTCGCGCGCTGGCGCAGGCCGGCACGACGCTGGGCGACCCCCGCTTGATCGACGCCGCGGTGCGCGCCGCCGACTGGCTTTGGCAGCACGCCTGGAACCCGCAGCGGCGCCTGCTGGCGCATCAGTGGGCCGGTGGCCGCGCGGGCAATCCTGGTTTTCTGATCGATTACGCCGAACTGGCCCGCGCCTGCCTCACCCTGGCCCGTGTGCAGCATGACACCCGCTGGAACCAGCGTGCGCGCGATCTGGCCGCGGCCATGCTGCAGCGGTTTGCGGCGCCGGACGGCAGTCTGCGTTCGACTCAAGCGACAGACGCCCTGCCGTTTCCCACGCCTTTGCAGGGCGATGTGCATCGTCCTTCAGGGCAGAGCGCAGCCCTGGCGGTGCTGGTCGAATTGGCGCAGCGCACCGGACAGGCGCAGTGGGCCGAGGCCGCGCGTCGCGCGCTGCAGCCCCTGGCGCTGCAAGTGCAGGCGCGCCCGCTGGACTGGCCCGATCTGCTGCAGACTTTGAACAGCGCTGCGGGACGTGCGGTTTGGGCAAGCCCGGCGAAAACTGCCGAAACCCGCCCTGCGGACTGCGCGGGTCTGCCGCAAGGCGCTTGTTCATCCGACCGGGTGCAGGTGAAATGGCAGGCGAGCGACCGGGTGCAATTGCACATTGCACCGGGGTTTCACATCAATGCCAACCCCGCTTCGGAACCGAATCTGATCGCCACGACGCTGCTGGCGGGTGGCCAGCCGCTGCAAGGCGTGCGCTACCCGCCGCCGCAGCAGTTCCGCCCGGCGTTCGCGCCGCAGGGCATTGCTGTCTGGGAAGGTCGGGTGACGCTGGATCTGCCCGCGCTTTCGCCCACCCGGCGGGTCGCACTGGCGCTGCGGGTGCAGGCGTGTAATGCCACGACCTGCCTGGCACCCAGCGTGCTGCCGATCCCTGTCTCCCCATCCCGATCCTCCCCATGAAAGGGGAGGGAGTGAATCACCTTCCCCACGGCGCGGGGGGTCAGCCTTGCAGCCGCGGCACGCCGCTGCGCTGCAGCCGGTCGTCGATCTCGCCCAGAGCTGCGCTCAGGCCATTGGCATTGGCCTCGATGGCGCTGCGCAATTCGCGGTCGAGTTGGTCGATGCGCGCGATCAGCTTGTCCATGTCGGCGCTGTGCAACTGGCGCAGTTCGTCGAAGCGCGAGGCTTCGGCCTTGTCGGCCAGTTCGCGCTGCGCTTTGAGTTCCTTGGCGACGCGGCGCGATTCGCTCATCATCCCGGCTTGCAGCACCACGATGTAGATCAGGAACACCGCCGCCAGCGCCACGATGAGCCCGAGCATGATCAGCCCCAGCGGCGCCTTCGCCGTGGTGAAGCCCAGCGAGAGATCGGTGGGCGCCATCAGCACGCTCCAGTTCAGTGCGGAAAAGATGGCGATGAGCACGCTCACCAGGATGACCAGACCGCTGCGCAAATTCATGTTCGCTCCCTTGTTGTCGAATACGTTCGCTACAGTTTAGGCAATGATGCATTGCGGCACGCACCTTGCTTGCTGAATCAGCGCCCCATCAACGGAGACTTCGATGACCCCAAGCATTCCCGCCACCCTGATCGCCGGAGACGGCATCGGCCCCGAAATCATGGATGCCACGCTGGCTGCGCTCGATGCGCTCGATGCGCCCTTCGACTGGGACGCGCAGGTGGCGGGCCTGGGCGGGGTGAAGACGGCGGGCGACCCGCTGCCCGCGGCCACGCTGGCGAGCATCCGCACCACGCGGCTGGCGCTCAAGGGGCCGCTGGAAACGCCCTCTGGCGGCGGCTACCGCTCCAGCAATGTGCGCCTGCGCGAGGCCTTCAAGCTCTACGCCAATATGCGCCCGACCAAGACGCTGATTCCCGGCGGGCGCTACGACAACATCGATCTGCTGGTGTTTCGTGAGAATGTCGAAGGCCTGTACATGGGCTACGAGCACTACATCCCGATCGACGGCGACCCGCACGCCGTGGCCATTGCCACCGGGGTGAACACGCGGCAGGGCGCGCGCAACATCCTCGACTACACCTTCCGCACCGCCATCGCCCTGGGGCGCAAAAAGGTGACCGTGGTGCACAAGGCCAACATCATGAAGGCGCTCACCGGCATCTTTCTAGAAACGGCCTATATGCTGCACAAGGAGAAGTACGCCGACCAGATCGCGCTCGACGACGTGATCGTCGATGCCTGCTGCATGAAACTGGTGATCAATCCGTGGCAGTTCGACACGCTGGTGACGACCAATCTGTTCGGCGACATTTTGTCGGATCTGGCCGCAGGGTTGGTGGGTGGGCTGGGCATGGCGCCCGGCGCCAACATCGGGGAAGATGCAGCCATTTTCGAGGCGGTGCACGGCTCGGCGCCTGACATCGCGGGCAAGGGCATCGCCAACCCCATCGCATTGATGCTGGCTGCGGCCCTCATGCTCGATCACGTCACCCTGCACGACAAGGCCAACCGCCTGCGCCAGGCGATCTCCGACACGCTCAATATCGACAACATCCGCACTGGCGATCTGGGCGGGCGGGCCAATACCCAGCGCTTCACCGACGCCATCGTCAGCCGCATCAAGAACGGCTGACGCTACGCGGTCACGCGCAGGCTGACGGAGCCTTCACTCCTTGCGGGTGTCTGGCGTGTAGTGCGTCTGCAGGTAGGTGATGATTTCCTTGGCCGTGGCTTCCTGGATGGGCGCGCCGAAGGCCTTGATCATCTTGTGCACCTCCGCCTCCCATGTCGCCGCGGGCAGCGGCGGCTGCTGGGTGATGTAGGTCACGCTGTGGCACATGCTGCAGTTGCCCAGCGTGGCGTCGCGCCCGGGACCTGCGGCCAGCTCGGCGGTGTAGGTGGGCCACTTGCCGACGCGATACACCGCGCCGTTGCCCGGCTGCACGCGCGCGGGCTGCAACTCCGAACCCAGCGGGCCCGCGGCATAGTCGCCGGCACTCAGCAGCCCGGGGCGCGGGGTTTCGGCCAGCGCCGTTGGCTGCGTCAGCGGCAGCAGCAGAACGACGAACGAGGCAAGCAGGGTGATGTTTTTGTGCATGATGTGTCCTCCCGTTCAGGCGCCGAGCACGAGCACCTGCTGGCGCTCGATCTTGTTCCACAGATAGCCGCCGGGGTTCCATACCCCGCTGTCGGGCTGCACATGCCCGCCGGTGTCGGTGGCGCGCACGGCGAGGGTCTGCAAGCCGGGCAGTTCGGGCTTCCACACCAGCTCGAACTCGCGGAAGGAATACCGCCCGAGATCGCGCCCGAGCTTGGCCGCCTTCCAGGTCTGGCCGCCGTCGGTGGACACATCGACCTTGCGGATACCGCCCATGCCGCTGAAGGCGATGCCGCGTATCACCGTGGGCAGGCCGCGCACCACGGGCGCGCTGTCGTCCGGGTCGACGATGAAGGAGCGCACGGGCATGTTGACATGGCCGATGGGCACCATCTTCACCTTGCCTGCTTTCAGATCTGCGGGAGTGGTGCTGCCGTTGGGGGTGTCCGGAATTTGATAGGCCGGATACATCCAGAAGTTGGTGTCCGGCGTGGTGAGCGCGCGGATGTGGGTGAGGTGCTTGGTCCAGTACGTGGCGAACTTGCCGGGCATGACCAGCCGCACCGGAAAGCCGTTGAGCATGGGCAGCGGCTCGCCGTTCATGGCGTAGGCGATGACCGCCTCGTCGAGTATGGGTTCGTGCACATTCCACGACTTGATGAAGCGGTGCGATCCTTTGCCCTCGGGGCCCGGTCCGTGGTCGAGACCTTCGAATTGAATCTGCACCGTTCCCTTTTCGATACCGGCGCGGGCCAGCACGTCGCGCAGGCGCACACCCGTCCACATCGCATTGCCCATCGCACCGTTGCCCCACTGACCGCCGGGCACGCGGGGTTGAAAGTAGCTACGAGAATTGCCCGAGCATTGGTTCACCGCGGCAATGTCCACGCTGCGGAACTCGCGCAAGAGCTGATCGAAGCTGAACTGCAGCGGCCGCTTGAAATTGCCGGTGAGTTCCAGACGCCAGGTCTTGAGGTCGATCGCGTTGGGAATATCGGGCAAGTGATAGCGCACATAGAACGCCTCGTTGGGCGTGATGGCGCTGCGGAAATAGGTCCGCGGCGTTTCGAGCTGAATCGGGCGGTCGGTCAGGCGCAGCAGCGGCGATTTCTGCGGGTAGGTCACATACGGCCCCACGCTGTTCCAGAACGGATTGGCGCCAGGTCCGGTGAAGCTTTGCAGTGGGGTTTCGGCTTGTGCCGCGACCACGGCCCAGGCCGGGCGCGCGATCAATGCCGCAGTGCTCGCGGCGGCCAGCGTCAGCCACTCGCGACGATGCAGGGTGCGATCCATCAAGTTCTCCTCGGGTTGAGGCCATCGCGCGATGGGGGGCGTGGCCGTTGCTTTTGGACACGAATCTAACGTGTCTTCACCCTGAGGTCATGCGTGTTTTCATACAGACGGGAGCATGGCGGCGGGTCGCGCCTGCCGCTGCGTTCAAAGCCCGGTGAAGCGGCTGACGATGCGGAAATACAGTCCGCGCGGCAGCAGCCGCAGCAGCTTGAGCCACAGGGTGAAGCGACGCGGAAAGTGGATGTCGAAGCGGCCCGCCTCCAGCCCGGCGAGGATGGCGGCGGCCGCTTGCTCAGGGGTGATGAGCGCGGGCATGGCGAAGGTGTTCTGCGCGGTAAGCGGCGTTTCGACAAAGCCAGGGTTGATGACATGCACGCCGATGCCCAGCGGGTGCAAGTCAAGGTAAAGCGTTTCGGCGAGATTGATCAGCGCGGCCTTGGTTGGGCCGTAGGCCAGCGCCTGCGGCAGCCCTCCCAAACCCGCCACGCTGCTGACCAGGGCGATATGGCCCGCGCGTTGGGCGTTGAACACCGGCAGCGCCGCATCGAGGGCGTGCAGCGCACCGCGGTAGTTCACATCGTCATGCTGCAAGGCGCTGGCCAGATCGAACTCGGTGGCGCGCATGGGGCGGTAGGTTCCGGCGCAGTAGAGCAGCAGATCGAGGCTGCCCCAGTCGCGCTGCAGACTTTGCATGGCGGCGCGTAGGGCCTGTGCATCGGTCACGTCGAGCGGCAGGGGCAGGGCGCCGTCGATCTGCTGCAGCGCCTGCGCATTGCGCGCCGACACCGCCACCCGCGCCCCGCGCTGCAACAGCGCGATGGTGGTGGCGCGGCCAATGCCGGTGGACGCGCCGATCACCCAGACGCGCCGTTCCTTCCAGCCAGTGATGCGTGGGTTGAGCGGCATGGCCATCAGGGCTTGTTGAACGACAGGAACACGCTGCCCACCTTGAAGCCGAACTTGGTGATGACCGAATGGTTGAGCAGCACATGGTCGTCCATCAGATACATCCAGTCGTCGAACTGCACGTTGTAGACCGTGCCGTCGACCGGCAGCGCCAGGGTGTAGTGCCAGTTCAGCGCATTGCCCGCCGCACGGCCGATGGCCTCGCCGATCACATCGCCCGCGGTGCCGATGTAGCGCTTCTCGCCATCTTTTTCGGGCAACTCGCGGATGGTCCAGATGCGCTCCTGCTTGGCGCCATCGTTGTAGACAAAGTGCTCGTCAAGCGTGCCCACGTCGCCCTTCCAGGAGGCGTCGATGGTCACATGAAAGCGCCGCGTCATCTTGCCCGAGCGGTCGAACACAATGCCCACCGCGGTGAGCCGTCCATTGAAATAGTGTTTGAGATCGAACGTGGGCGTCTGACCCCGATAAGCCAGCGGCGTGACGCTGGCGCAGCCCGACAGCAGACTGATGCCCAGCACCGCGGCCAGCAGCCAGCCGCGGCGAAACGACATCCAGGAGTGCAAAGCAGATTTGAACGACATGGGAAGACTCTCCATTCAGAAAGCAAACGCGGCCGGGCCTGACCGACCGCGAACGAAAAATTGCCAAAGCAGCCCGGCAGACACGAGCTTGAGCAAAGACGGCAACAGGCAGTACGCCACCACCAGCGGGGGCAGCACCCCGGTTTCCAGCGTGCCAGGCCGGTAGCCGAACAGCGCCAGCAGCGGCAAAGCCAGCCCGGCAGCCAGTGCGAGGTTCAGCTTGGTCGCAAAGTTCCACACGCCGAAGTAAGCGCCTTCGAGCCGGTTGCCGTGCCCGCCCGCGCGGATCACCCCGGCGAGCAGTGCGGGCGGCATCACCAGATCGGGCCCGAGCGCCGCACCCGACAGCACCACCACCAGCGGCATCACCCTGAAGGCGCTGTAGCCTAGCAAT
>CALBRU010000090.1 GCA_937927695.1 uncultured Thiomonas sp.
GCCGTGATCTTCGCGCCCAGATGAATCGCAAGCCCTTGTTTGGTGAACTGCTTGAGCGCCTCTTTGGCCACCTGCGCATCGGCGGCGGCGAGAAAGTCCGGCAGGGCTTCGAGCAGGGTGACTTGCGCACCAAGGCGGCGCCAGACACTACCCATCTCCAGCCCGATCACCCCGGCGCCGATCACGCCCAGTGTCTTGGGCACGGCGTCGATGGACAGCGCGCCGTCGTTGGACAGCACGCGCTGCTCGTCGAAGTCCAGACCGGGCAGGCTGCGCGGCACCGAGCCGGTCGCCACGATGATCTGCTTCGCCGACAGCGCCTGCTCGGCGTCCTTGCCCGTCACGGCGACCTGCCATCCGGCATCGGCGTTGCCGCCTTTGAACGCGGCTGTACCGTGGAAAAACATGACCTTGTTCTTCTTGAACAGATAGAGGATGCCCTCGTTGTTCTGCTTGACCACTTGAGCCTTGCGCTGCTGCATGGCGGGCACATCGATGGACAGGCCGCTCACGCCAATGCCATGCGCGGCGAAATCGTGCCCCGCCTGCTCGAAATGCTCGCTCGACTGCAGCAGCGCCTTGGAGGGAATGCAGCCAATATTGGTGCAGGTACCGCCAGGCGCCGGGCCGCCCTGGGCATTGCGCCAAGCGTCGATGCAGGCCACGTTCAGGCCCAGTTGAGCGGCGCGGATGGCCGCGATATAGCCGCCAGGGCCAGCGCCGATGACGATGAGATCAAATTCCGAAGACATGATGGTTTCCTGGTTGCGCGCAATGCGGCGCGTCGACGCGAATAAGCAGATGAAGCCTTGGCTTGGCGCCCGGATCAAAGATCGAGCAGCAGACGCGCCGGGTCTTCGAGCGCCTCTTTCATCGCCACCAGGCCGAGCACCGCTTCGCGGCCGTCGATCAGGCGATGGTCGTAGCTCATTGCCAGGTAGTTCATCGGGCGAATCACGATCTGGCCGTCTTCGACCACGGGTCGGTCTTTGGTGGCGTGGATGCCCAGAATGGCCGACTGCGGCGGATTGATGATGGGCGTGGACAGCATCGAGCCGAACACCCCGCCGTTGCTGATGGAGAAAGTGCCGCCGGTGAGCTCCTCGATGGTCAGTTTGCCGTCACGGGCCTTGGCGCCAAAATCAGCGATGGCTTTTTCGATGTCGGCAAAACTCATCTGATCGGCATTGCGCAGAATGGGCACCACCAGCCCGCGCGGACTGCCCACGGCAATGCCGATGTCGAAGTAGCCGTGATAGACGATGTCATTGCCGTCGATCGAGGCATTGAGCAGCGGGAACTTGCGCAGCGCATGCACCGCGGCGCGCACAAAAAAGCTCATGAAACCCAGCTTCACGCCGTGCTGCTTCTCGAACTTGTCCTTGTAGAGATTGCGCATGTCGATCACCGGCTTCATGTTCACTTCGTTGAAGGTGGTGAGGATGGCATTGGTGGCCTGCGACTGCAGCAGCCGCTCGGCGATGCGCGCGCGCAGGCGGCTCATCGGCACGCGCTGTTCGGGTCGGTCGGTGTAGGCGGCGAGATCGAGATCGGCCTCCACCGGCTGCAACGCGGGGATGGTGAGCGAGGGCATTGCGGCCGCAGCGGTCGCCGGTTTTGGCGCGGGAATTGGGGCTGGAACGGCCGGCGGTTTGGGCGCAGCCGCAGCCTGCAAGGCATCGCCCTTGGTGATGCGGCCGCCGCGCCCAGTGCCCGCCACGTCTGACGGATTCACGCCCTGCTCGGCCATGATCTTCGCCGCAGCCGGCATGGCCACCGCCGCACCTGCGGAGGGGGGCACAGTCGCAACTGCAGACGCAACTGCAGCCGGAGCAGCCGGTTCAGCCGCTTTAACCTGCGCCACGGGCAACGGGCTGGTCTGCGGTTTGGCTTCAGTGTCGATCTTGGCGATGACTTCGTCGCTGGTCACCGATTCGCCGTCGTTCTTGACGATCTGTGCCATCACCCCGGCTTCGGGTGCGGGCACTTCGAGCACCACTTTGTCGGTCTCGATTTCAATCAGGATTTCATCCTGCGCCACGGGCTCGCCGGGCTTTTTCTTCCAGGTCAGCAGGGTGGCTTCAGCCACGGATTCGGAGAGTTGGGGAACTTTGATGTCGATCAGCGCCATGATGGAGTCCGGTATTTTTAAGGCGGCCGCGGGAAGGGAACTGCGCGGCCAGTGAACGGTGTCAGAAAATTTTTTGTGGGTTTCAGGGCGGCCCGTACGCGCGCCGCCCGTCATCGATCAGCGCGTCAGCACATAACCCTTGAGCTTGCCGAAGGCCGCGCTCAGAAGCTCTTTTTGCTGCTCGGCATGTTTGGCGTAGTAGCCCACCGCGGTCGATGCGGAGGCAGGCCGCCCGGCGTAACCGAGCTTCTGCCCTTCGAGCATGTTTTCGTGGATGTGATGCTGCACAAAGAACCACGCCCCCTGATTCTGCGGCTCGTCCTGGCACCACACGATGTCGCGGGCGTTGGGATAGCGTTTGACTTCAGCCGCAAACGCTTTGTGCGGGAAGGGATAGAGCTGCTCCAGACGAATGATGGCCACATCGTCAATCTTGCGCTCGGTGCGCGCCGCAAGCAGGTCGTAATACACCCGACCCGAGCAAGCGACGATGCGCTTGACTTTATCGGCCTGCAGTTCTTCCACTTCAGGCAAGACCACTTCAAAACGGCTATTCGCCAGATCAGATAGCGGCGACTTGGCATGTGGGTGCCGCAGCAGCGACTTGGGCGTCATGATGATCAGCGGCTTGCGGAAGGGCCGCAGCATCTGCCGCCGCAGCAGATGAAAAATCTGCGACGGATTGGTCGGCTGGCAGACCTGCATATTGGTTTCGGCGCAAAGCTGCAGATAGCGCTCCAGGCGCGCCGAAGAGTGCTCCGGCCCCTGCCCTTCGTAGCCGTGCGGCAGCATGAGCGTCAGGCCGCAGGCGCGGCCCCACTTCACTTCGCCTGCCGAGATGAACTGGTCGATAAGCACCTGCGCGCCGTTGGCGAAATCGCCAAACTGAGCTTCCCAGATCACCAGGGTGCGGGGATCGGCGGTGGAGTAGCCGTACTCGAAGCCGAGCACGGCTTCTTCCGACAGAATGGAGTCGATCACGGTGAACGGCGCCTGCCCTTCGGCGACGTTCTGCAGCGGGATGTAGGTGCCGACGTCCCACTTTTCGCGGCTTTGGTCGTGCAGCACCGAGTGGCGATGGCTGAAGGTACCGCGACCGCTGTCTTCGCCGGAGAGCCGCACCGGAAAGCCATTGGCCACCAGCGAGGCAAAGGCCATGTGCTCGCCCATACCCCAGTCCAGCGGCAGTTCGCCGCGGCCCATCTTGGCGCGGTCGGCAATCACTTTTTCGACCAAGGGATGGAGCTTGAAATTCTCCGGCACGGTGGTGATGCGCTCGGCCAGCCGCTTGAGCTCGGTCATCGGCAGGGCCGTGTCGGCGCTATCAGTCCAGCGGCGGTTGAGGTAGGGCGACCAATCGACCGCGTACTTGCTCTTGTAATTGGTCAGCACCGGCTCCAGGCTGACGCCCGACTCCATTTCGGCGCGGAATTCGTGCACCAACTGATCGGCATCCGCCGCGGTGATCACCCCTTGACTCACCAGACGATCCGCGTAGACCTTGCGCGCGCCCGGATGCGCCGCGATCTTTTTGTACATCAGCGGCTGGGTGACGGCGGGGGTGTCCTGCTCGTTGTGGCCCAATTTGCGGAAACAAACAATGTCCACCACGACGTCGTGATGGAACTGCTTGCGATAGTCGAGCGCCAGACTGGTGGCAAAGGCCACGCTCTCTGGATCGTCGCCATTCACATGCAGGATGGGCGCCTCGATCATTTTCGCCACATCGGTGCAGTACAGGGTGGAGCGCGCATCGCGCGGATCAGAGGTGGTGAAGCCGATCTGATTGTTGATGACAATGTGCACCGTGCCGCCCGTGGTGTAGCCGCGGGTCTGCGCCAGCGCCAGGGTTTCCATCACCACCCCCTGCCCGGCAAACGAGGCGTCGCCATGCACCTGCACTGGCAGCACGGTTTCGCCCAGCGCGTCGCCGCGCCGGTCCAGCCGCGCCCGGGTGGAACCTTCGATCACCGGGTTGACGATTTCCAGATGCGACGGGTTGAACGCCAGGCTCAGATGCACCGGGCCACCGGGCGTGGACACATCGCTGGAAAAGCCCTGGTGATACTTCACATCGCCGGACGGCAAGTCATCTGCATGTTTGCCCTCGAACTCGTCGAACAAGTCCTGAGGCCGTTTGCCCAGAGTGTTGACCAGCACATTGAGGCGGCCGCGGTGCGCCATACCGATGACGACTTCCTGAATGCCCAGTGCGCCCGCGCGCTGCACCAGCGTGTCCATCGACACGATGAAGCCCTCGCCGCCTTCGAGCGAAAAACGCTTTTGGCCGACATACTTGGTCGCCAGATAGCGCTCCAGCCCTTCGGCCGCAGTCAACCGTTCCAGCAAATGCTTTTTCGTCTCGGCATCGACATCCGGGCGGGTGCGGGTGGATTCCAGGCGCTGTTGCCACCAGCGTTTCTGATCCTGGTCGCTGAGGTACATGAACTCGGCGCCAATCGAGCCGCAGTAGGTTTCGTGCAGGTTGTTGAGCAGCTCGCGCAGTGACAGATTTTCGCGATCGAAAAAGGTGTTGCTGACGTTGAACACGGTTTCCAGATCGGCATCGGTGAAGCCATAGAACGACGGCTCCAGATCCGGGATATTCGGTCGTTCGGTGCGCTTGAGCGGATCGAGATCGGCCCAACGCACTCCCACATTGCGGTAGGCGGCGATCAGTTGCTGCGCGGCAACCCGTTTACGCGCCAGTTCACCATCAGCCACTGCCTGCAAGGTGCGGATCGGGCCGGATTTGGCGCGCTCGGCAAAGGCCGACACCACCGGGGCATGCGGCACATCGCGCGCATTGCTGCCGTCGAGCGCGGGCACATGTTGCAGCGCATCGAAGTATTCGCGCCAATGGTCGGGAACGGAACCGGGATTGGCGAGATAGCTCTCGTACATCTCTTCGACATACGGGGCATTGCCGCCGAAGAGATAGGAATTGGCTTTGAATTTCTGCATCAACATATGCGCTCACAGTCTGCCGGGCACCCCGGCGCTCAGTGGGAAAACATCCTTCCGCGGCTCGGGCTGCCCGATTGGCGGATTGCGGCTTTAGAAGGGCCTTGACTCAAACGAGTCTGGCAACACTCTAGCACGCAGTTTTGATGCAGCGCAAAGCAGGGATGTAAGTAAGCGTTTCTGCAGATCGTCGCTGATTGGCGGCATCCCGGATAAATTTCCCCAGAACCGCTCAGGCTTGCAAGTCAATTCAGTTGGGTCTTTGGAAACCGCCATCACTCGTCAGCGATGTCCTGCCCGGGAAACAACTCGTCGGTAAAACCGAACCGGCTGAAATCGCGGATGCGCATGGGGTAGAGCTTGCCGATCAGGTGATCGCACTCATGCTGCACGACGCGGGCATGGAAGCCTTCGGCCTCGCGGTCGATGGGGTTGCCATAGGCATCCATGCCGCGGTAGCGAATGCGGCGAAAGCGCGGCACCCAGCCGCGCAGGCCGGGCACCGATAAGCAGCCTTCCCAGCCCTCTTCCTCGCCATCGTCGAGCACTGAAATTTCCGGGTTGATGAGGACGGTCTGCGGCACGGCAGGCGCCTCGGGGTAACGGGCGCTTTGGCTGAAACCGAAAATCACCACGGCCAGGTCAACCCCGATCTGCGGCGCGGCAAGACCAACACCACCGGCCGCCTGCATGGTCTCGAACAGATCGGCGATCAGGGCATGAAGTTCGGGCGTGTCCGCCTTTACTACAGGCTTGGCGACGCGAAGCAGGCGCGGGTCGCCCATGCGCAAAATGGTGTGAACAGTCATCGTTTTTCGATCTCTCAATGCAGGTTGGCGCCTTGTGTCAGCAGTCGCAGGTCGCTGTGCATCTGCAAGTAGGCGATGATGAATTCAAACATCATGCGCCACATGAGTTCCATGCAGAAAAAACACAGCAGAAACAACAAAACGGAGATCACGCGCCAACGCTTGGGAACGACCCGGCGAACCGCAGACGCTGACACGCCGCGCATCGACCGCCACAGCGCGAAACGATCGAGCCACAGCCAGACCGCCCAGGCCAACAACGGCATGCCGATGGCGCCCAGCGCGTAAACCACGCGCAGCACGTCCAGGCTGACAAAGGTGCGGAAAGCGAAAAAATCGACAATCGTCTGCATCACAGAATGACCGGTTCGGGCTCCAGACGAAGACCGAATTTCTGCTCGATGCTCATCTGCACCGCGCGCGCTAGTTCCAGCACGTTGGCGCCAGTCGCCCCGCCGCGGTTGACCAGAACGAGGGGCTGCTGCTCATGCACCCCCGCACGGCCCAGCGTTTGCCCTTTCCAGCCGCAGGCGGCGATCATCCACGCAGCCGCCAGTTTGTAGGTGCCGTCATCCAGCGGGTAGCTGACGATGTCGGGATGTTCTTCCAGGATTTCATTACGGATGGTGCGGTTGACCACCGGATTTTTGAAAAAACTCCCGGCGTTGCCCAGCTTGGCTGGATCCGGCAATTTACTGGTTCGAATAGCGCACACGGCCTTGAACACGTCGTGGGGTGACGGATCGGAGATCTGCTCGCGCTGCAACCACCGCGCCACGTCCGCATACCCCGCAACAGGCGTCCAGGGCTTGGGCAGACGCAGGCGAATCGCGGTGATGACCGACTTGCCCGCGAGTTCGCGTTTGAAAATGCTGTCACGGTAGCCCAGGCGGCAATGCGCCGCAGGCAAGGTGGCGCTGCGGCCGGTGACGAAATCGACCACATCGACCGACTCCAGCCGGTCCGACAACTCCAGACCGTAGGCGCCGATGTTCTGCACCGGCGCCGCCCCTGCCGTGCCGGGAATGAGAGCGAGATTCTCCAGCCCGGCAAAGCCTTGCTCCAGCGCCCAGATCACCACGTCATGCCAGCGCTCGCCTGCGCCCACTTCGATCAGGGTGGAATGGGCGCCGTCTTCGAGCACGCGCAGGCCGCGAATTTCCGTCTTCACCACCACCGCATCGTCGATGTCGCGGGTGAAAAGCACATTGCTGCCGCCGCCCAGAATGAACTTGGGCGAACGCCCCCATTCGGGATGATCGACCACCAGACGAACATCGCGCGCACTGCGCACCCGCACCAGACGCCGCGCCGTGGCGTCGATGCCAAAGGTGTTGAATGCGCGCAGGGGCACATCGATTTCGAGTTCCAGGCTCATAGAATCTCACAGATCAAACGTTCATTATCTTCAAGGTTCACTTATGCCCTCTTTCGATGCCGTTCTCGAACCCGATCTTGTCGAAGTGCGCAACGCCTGCGATCAAGCGGCGAAGGAAATCGCCACCCGCTTTGATTTCAAGGGCAGTTCCGCCCAAGTCGAGCAGAACGACAAGGCGCTCACGCTGACGGCCGACAGCGACTTTCAGCTCGCGCAGGTGCGCGACGTACTCATGGCCAAGGCTGCCAAGCGCAAGATCGACCCGCGCTTTTTCGACCCCGGGAAAATCGAAAAAATTTCCGGAGACAAGGTCAAGCAGGTCATCACGGTGAAGGTCGGCATTCCGCAGGATCTGGCGAAGAAGATCACGGCAGCGATCAAGGGCTCCAAGCTCAAACTGACCGCAGCGATTCAAGGCGACGTCGTGCGCATCACTGGGGCCAAGCGCGATGATCTGCAGGCGGCCATGGCGGTGCTGCGCAAAGACATCGAAGAAGCGCCGCTGTCATTCAACAATTTTCGGGACTGAAGTCAGGGGCGCTATTTCTTCCGCCCGATGCGGCTTTCTTCGCCGCGCATCAGCTTGCCGATATTGCTCTTGTGCCGCCAGATCAGCAGCGCGCTGATGATCAGCAGGGCAAGCAGCAGCGCAGGGTCGGCGTTCCAGGCCAGCCCTCCGCCAAACCAGTAATAAAACGGCGCGAACACCGCAGCCACCAAAGCAGCCAAAGAGGAATAGCGAAAAAATCCGGCCACGATCATCCATGTGGCCAGCGTGGCCAGCCCCAGCCAAGGCTGGACGGCCAGCAACACGCCCGCCGCCGTCGCCACGCCTTTGCCGCCCTTGAAATGGAAAAAAACAGGGTAGAGATGCCCCAGAAACACGGCCACAGCCACCAGGGCCACACCCGGCGCGCCAAGCCCGAAGCCAGGACCGATCACCAGGGCCAGCCAGACCGCCAACCAGCCTTTAAAGGCATCGAGCAGCAAGGTCAGGATGGCAGCGAGCTTGTTGCCGCTGCGCAGCACATTGGTGGCGCCCGGGTTGCCCGAACCATAGGTGCGTGGATCGGCCATGCCCATGACACGGCTGACCAAGACGGCGAACGACAGCGATCCCATCAGATAGGCCAGCCCGGCGAAGATCAGGGCCACAACGTTCGATGTATTCATGCTTCGTGATTCTATTGGGCGCAGTTCACCCAGCGCACTTGCAAAATCGCGTCCAGCACGTCGGGGGAAAGCCCCAGCAAATAGCCGCGCCGCCCGCCATTGATGTAGATGCGCTCCAGCGCCCGCACCGATTGCTCGCCATAAATCGGCATGGCCTTGCGCAGACCGAATGGCGACGTTCCCCCGACCAGATATCCGCTGTGCCGCTGCGCTACCTCTGGCCTGCAAGGCTCGACCTGTCGCGCACCGATCGCCCGCGCCAACTGCTTGGTCGAGACCTCCCGGTCGCCATGCATGAGCACGACCAGCGGTTGCGATGTGTCGTCTTGCATCACCAGGGTTTTGATCACCGCGTGCACCGGCAGCCCCAGGCACTGCGCGCCCCAGGCGGCTCCGCCATGATCGACGTAGTCATACACATGCTCGGTGTAGGCCACGTCTTTCGCGCGTAGCCACTGCGTCGCCGGGGTCAGGCTGATGTGTCGAGAAGATTTGCCCATCCGGCGCAGTTTAGACGCCCTCCCTACAATGGCTCATCATGTCTGCTTCTTCTGCGCGCAACCCCGATCTGCACTGTCATTCCACGGTTTCAGACGGCACACTGGCGCCTGCCGTTCTGGCGCAGCGGGCCCATGCGAATGGGGTCGATCTCTGGGCGCTCACCGATCACGATGAACTCGGCGGCCTGGCCGAGGCGCGGCAAAGCGCCAAGGTGCTGGGTCTGCGTTTTGTACCTGGGGTGGAAATTTCGGTGTCTTTTGCTGCGCAGACCGTGCACATCGTGGCGCTGAATTTCGACGATTCTCATCCAGCCTTGCTAGGCGGTCTGCAACAGATTCGCGCCGGACGCGACCAACGCGCAAGAGACATGGCAGCCGATCTTGAAAAGCATCTGGGTCTGTCCAACCTGTACGCCGGCGCGCTGCGCTATGCGGGCAACCCGGCGCTGATGTCGCGCACGCACTTTGCCCGCTTGCTGGTGGAACTCGGCGTGTGCCGCCAGACCCACGAGGTGTTCAGCCGCTATCTCACACCGGGCAAGCCTGGCTATGTCGAACACGAATGGGCCCGCCTCGACGAGGCCCTGAGCTGGGTTCGCGCCGCCGGGGGAATCACCGTAATCGCGCATCCGGGTCGCTACCGCTTCACCGAAACCGAAGAGTGGGCCCTGCTTGAACGCTTCAAGTCGCTGGGCGGTCAGGCAATCGAGGTGATCACGGGCAGCCATACCGCAGCGCAGGCGCGCAAATATGCCAAACTTGCCCTGGAGTTCGGCTTCTATGCCTCGCGCGGCTCCGATTTTCACAGCCCGGGAGAAAGCGTCTGTGACCTCGGGCGTCTCGCCCCCCTGCCCGCCGATCTCGCCCCGGTCTGGGATCTGCTCCATTGAACCTCTTCCCCATGGCGCAATACTTCACCCTGCACCCCGACAACCCGCAGCTTCGCCTGATCAAGCAAGCCGCTGCCGTACTGCACAGTGGTGGCGTGGCGGCCATTCCAACCGACTCGTCCTACGCGCTGGTCTGCCATCTCGACGACAAAGCCGCAGTGCAACGCCTGCGGCAAATCCGCCAAGTGGATGAGCGGCATCACCTCACCCTGCTGTGCAGCGACCTGTCCGAGCTGGGCAACTATGCCCGCGTGGACAACCGGCAATACCGTCTCATCCGCGCCTGCACGCCCGGGCCCTACACCTTCATTCTCGAAGCCACCAAGGAAGTGCCGCGCCGAGTGTCCCACCCTTCGCGCAAGACCATCGGCGTGCGAGTGCCGCAAAACGCCGTGGCCCACACCCTGCTGGTAGAAATGGCCCAGCCCCTGCTCGCCACCACCTTGATTCTGCCCGGGGACGAACACGCGCTGAACGACGCCGCCGACATTCGCGACCAACTCGAGCATCAAGTCGATCTGGTGCTCGACGCTGGCCCCTGCCCGAGCGAGCCCACCACCGTGGTCGATCTGTGTGGCGCAGAGCCCGTGGTCATTCGCATCGGCCGCGGCCCGCTCGATGCGCTCGGCCTCCCGGCCTTGCAGTAAATCCCGCAATCAAGCTCTTCATCCTTGGCGCAGGGCGGGTCAAGCCGCCTCTGGCCCTCCCTGTCACCACGCTCTTCCTACAATTCCCGCATGGATCAACTCATACAGGCTGTCACCGTCTACGCCCTGCCGGTGCTCTTTGCCATCACCCTGCACGAAGCGGCGCACGGCTATGCGGCGCGCTACTTTGGCGACAACACCGCCTACATGATGGGCCGTGTATCGCTCAACCCGGTGCGGCACATCGATCCGATCGGCACCATCCTCGTGCCGCTCATTCTCTATTTCGCCACCTCCGGGGCTTTTCTCTTTGGCTATGCCAAGCCGGTTCCGGTGAATTTCGGGCGACTGCGCAACCCCAAGAGCGACATGATCTGGGTCGCGCTCGCCGGCCCGGCTTCCAACTTTTTTCAGGCCTTTCTCTGGGGCCTGCTGCTCGTCGGCCTGCACGCCTTCGCCGTCAACGAGGTCTATTTTTACGATGTCGCCCAGGCCGGCATTCTGGTGAATCTGGTGATGTTCGTGTTCAACCTGTTTCCGCTGCCGCCGCTTGATGGCGGCCGCATTCTGGTGGGGCTGCTGCCGGTGCGGCAGGCCATCGCGGTTTCGCGGGTCGAACCCTACGGCTTTTTCATCGTCATGGCGCTGGTGCTCACCGGCATCGTCACCACCTTCTGGCTCAGCCCGCTCATGGCACTGTCCATGCAAGTTCTCAAGGTTCTGCTCAGCCCCTTTCAGATGCTCCTCTGAGCCCGACCCTCTATTCATCACCCGACTCTTTTCCCTATGACTCTTCTTGCACAAGCCGATGGCGCAACACGCGCCGATGATCGCGTTTTGTCCGGCATGCGCCCCACGGGTGCACTGCACCTGGGGCATTACCACGGCGCCTTGAAAAACTGGGCACAGTTGCAAAACACGCACGACTGCTACTTTTTCGTCGCCGACTGGCACGCGCTGACCACCCATTACGAAACGCCGGAAACCATCTATGCGCACACCACCGAGATGGTGATCGACTGGCTGGCCGCCGGCGTCGATCCGAACAAGGCCACTCTATTCGTGCAAAGCCGGGTGCTGGAGCACGCCGAGTTGTTTCTGCTGCTGGGCATGGGCACCCCTTTGTCCTGGCTGGAGCGTGTGCCCACCTACAAAGATCAGATCGCCAATCTGAAGGACAAAGACCTGACGACCTACGGTTTTCTCGGCTACCCGCTGTTGCAGGCTGCAGACATCCTCATTTATCTAGCGCGTTATGTGCCCGTCGGGGCCGATCAGGTGCCGCACATCGAGATGAGCCGTGAAATCGCGCGCCGTTTCAACAACCTCTATGGCAAAGACCCCGCGGTTGAAGCGCAGGCGCGAGCTGCGGCGGCCAAATTGCCCGAGGACATTCGCGCACAACTCGCTGCCCTGCGTCGTGCTGCGGATCAGGAGGGGCTGACCGAAAAACGCGAGCAGGCCCGCGAACTGATCGCCGCCAGCAAACTGTCGCGCGCAGAAAAAGACGCCCTGCGAGCACAACTCAGCGGTGGCCGCAGGCAAATCCTGCGCGAACCCGAAGCGCTGCTGACCCCCGAGTCCAAGCTGCCGGGGTTGGATGGCCGCAAGATGTCCAAGAGCTACGGCAATTCCATCGCCATCCGTGAGGAGCGCGCGAGCGTCGAGCACAAAATCAAACGCATGCCCACCGATCCCGCGCGCGTCAAGCGCACCGACCCCGGCACGCCCGAACTTTGTCCCGTCTGGCAATTCCACCTAGCCTACACCGACGACACCACCCGCGACTGGGTGCAACGCGGCTGCACCACGGCAGGTATCGGCTGCCTGGAGTGCAAGCAGCCCGTCATCGATGCCATCCTGCGTGAACAGCAACCCATGTTCGAGCGGGCGCAGCCCTACCTCGACAACCCAGCGCTGGTGCACGACATCCTGGCGCACGGCAGCGACAAGGCGCGCGTCGTGGCACAGCAAACCATGCACGCCGTCCGAGACGCGATGGGCCTAAAGATTTGAAGATGCGCGTTGTCGGCGTTTCCACAGACGCCAGACGATCAACACGACGACGATGGCGATGGCCAGCAGGATTTCCTCGGCCCACTGCAAACGAGAAGCCAACTGCGCCACGCCCGCACCGAAAAACCACCCCAAGCCCGTGACCAGCGGCGCCCACAAGGCGGCGCCTATGGCGTTGTAAAGCACAAACCGCCAGGGCGCTACGCCCGCCATGCCGATCAGCAGGGGCCCGGCGATGCGTAAGCCATAAAGAAAGCGCACGCTGACAATCGCCCAAGGCGCCCCGCGATGCAGCAAGCGCTGAACGCGGGGCAGATTGTTTTCCAGGCCCGAGAAACGCTGGACCAACTGCGGCCCAAACCAACGCCCCAGAAAGAAAAAAAACTGATCCCCCAGAGTAGCTGCCAGTGCAGCCACCAAAACAACTAAGGGCCAGTCCAGCCAACCACGGTGGGCCCCGTACCCCGCAAGGAGCAGTACGGTCTCTCCCTCGGCAAGGGCGCCTAAAGCCACTGCGGCATAGCCGTAATGTCGAACGAAATCCTCGACCATGAGTTACGAGTCTATCGAGATAGTTGGCGCACAAAAAAACCGGCCAGTGGCCGGTTGATTTTGCAACACCCTGACTTTTGGCCAGGAAGCCGCCACCCTACCTAAATTAGATGGGGCGAATGGCAGAAGCCTGGGGACCTTTCGGGCCAGCCTTCACCGTGAATTCGACGCGCTGGTTTTCCTGCAGAGTGCGGAAACCCTTGGCCTGAATTTCAGAAAAATGCGCGAACAGATCTTCGCCGCCTTCATCAGGCTTGATGAAGCCGAAGCCCTTGGACTCGTTAAACCATTTCACAGTACCGGTAGCCATGAATCAACCTTTAAAGAAAATATAGATAAGTGCAAATCTTCAACAAGCCCGGCAAATCACTACTGTGAAACCGTCACAAGCCAACCCTCAAGCAAATGAGAACCTTGGCTCTTGTTTCGACTGCGCATTAACTATACACGCAAAAAACCAGCGCGCGCGACAATTCAGCGCAGGGCAAACCCTCTGTGCACGACAGCAAACGGCGCGGTGTTGGATAAGGCGGACAATAGACGTTTTTCAGGCAGGCAGGGTCGCAGAGATTCGCCGGCGTGCGCATCAGATTGGAGCGCACCCTTATAACTTTTTGATTGCTGCATCACCTTAAAAATTCTCTCAAAATAACACTCTAACAAATTGTTTTTATGCATGTTTTTAGAGGAATTCATCACCAATCATTGGCCTCGCGAACGGCATTGACCATCGGCAATTTCGATGGGGTGCACCGGGGACATCTCGCTATGTTGCACCAGTTGGTGCAAGTCGCCCGGTCGCGTGGGCTGGTGCCGACGGTACTCACATTCGAGCCGCACCCGCGTGATTTTTTTGCAACACTCCGGGGGCACCCTGACTGCGCACCCAGCCATATTTCGACCTTGCGCGACAAGTTGTGCGCCTTGCGTGAAGCCGGAGTGCAGCAAGTTGTCGTGCTGCGCTTCGATCCCCGCATCGCTGCGTTGTCTCCAGAGGAGTTTGTGGCGCAGATCGTGTGGCAGGGCCTCAAGGCGCGATTCGTCCTAGTCGGCGATGATTTCCGCTTTGGCGCCGGGCGCGCGGGAGATTTCGTCCAACTCGATACCTTGATGCGCAACGTGGGCGGCGAAGCACGGCAGATGCCTATGGTCACGGAAACCGCGCTGCGAATCTCGAGTTCGGCTGTGCGGCAGGCGCTGCAGGCGGGTGACATGGAGGCCGCGCAGGTTTTGCTGGGTCGCCCCTATGCCATTTCGGGGCATGTGCTCCACGGGGCCAAACTTGGCCGCAAGCTGGGATTTCCTACCTTGAATCTGCGCTTTGATCGCGCACGCCCCGCGCTTGGCGGCGTTTTCGTCGCCCGGGTGCACGGGCTGGAGCAGGCGCCCCTGCCTGCCGTGGCGAGCCTGGGAACCCGGCCGGCCGTAGAAACCGACGGGCGGGTGTTGCTGGAAACGCATGTGTTCGATTGGCAGGGAGAGGCCTACGGTAAACTCATTCGGGTGGAACTCCTGCACAAACTGCGCGACGAAGCGCATTACCCAGACCTGACTCAACTGATCGCCGCGATTCAGAACGACAGCGACCAGGCGCGCGCCTGGTTTGCTCAGCTCGCCCGACAAACCACCCGCGATCGAATTTGACGGCGCTTGTCCTCGGGTCCGCGAGTCATCCAATGTTGACGATCGGCTGACCCGGGTCCTGTCGCCGTTCACTTTTACACGCTTACTCCTTCTCATTGGGCCCTTGCTCGGGGCTCCAGCACAGCACTGCAATTCCATGGATCACGCCGACTCCTCCGCAGCCGAAAAACCCGATTACCGGGCCACGCTGAATCTGCCAGACACAATCTTCCCCATGCGCGGCGATCTGCCCAAGCGCGAACCGCAATGGATCAAGGACTGGAACGAAAACGGTCTCTACCAGAGGCTGCGCCTGGCGCGCTCCGGGGCGCCGAAATTCGTGCTGCACGACGGCCCGCCGTATGCCAACGGCCAGATTCACATGGGGCATGCGGTCAACAAGATTCTGAAGGACATGATCGTCAAGGCACGTCAGTTGAGCGGCTTTGATGCGGCTTACATTCCCGGTTGGGACTGTCACGGTCTGCCGATCGAAAACGCCATTGAAAAGCAGTTTGGCCGCTGCCTGCCGCGCGACGAGATGCAGGCCAAGAGCCGCGCCTATGCCACGGCGCAGATCGACCAGCAAAGGACGGATTTCAAGCGCCTGGGCGTGCTGGGCGACTGGGATCATCCCTATCGCACCATGGATTTCGTCAACGAAGCGGCGGAGATTCGCGCTTTCAAACGGGTGATCGAGCGCGGCTTTGTGTACCGTGGCCTCAAGCCGGTGTATTGGTGTTTTGATTGCGGTTCATCGCTGGCCGAATTCGAGATCGAATATGCCGACAAAAAATCGCAGACGCTCGATGTCACCTTTGAGTCGAATGATCGCGTGGCACTCGCAGCGGCTTTTGGCATGCCCGCGCTACCCGATGCCGCCAAGCCCGCCTTCGCCGTCATCTGGACGACGACCGCCTGGACAATTCCCGCCAATCAGGCGCTCAATCTCAACCCGGAAATCGAATACGCCCTGGTCGATACGCCGCGCGGCTACCTTGTGCTGGCCGCTAGCCTGGTCGAACCCTGCCTGAAGCGTTATGAGACCGAGGGCGCCATCGTGGCCACCGCACCCGGCAAGGTGCTGGGCGGGCTGGAGTTCCGCCACCCGCTGTTTGACGTGGACGCGGGCTATCGGCGGCTGTCCCCGGTGTACCTGGCCGACTACGCCACCGCCGACGACGGTACCGGCATCGTGCATTCATCACCCGCTTACGGCGTCGACGACTTCAACTCCTGCATTGCTCATGGCATGGCCTATGAGGACATCCTCAACCCGGTACTGGGCGACGGCAACTACGCGCCCGACTTTCCGCTGTTCGGCGGGCAGAATATCTGGAAAGCGGTGCCACACATCATCGACACCCTGCGTCAGGCTGATCGGCTGATGGCCACCTACGGCATCACCCACAGCTACCCGCACTGCTGGCGTCACAAGGTGCCGGTGATCTATCGCGCGGCCGCGCAGTGGTTCATCCGCATGGACGAAGGTGAAGGCGTTTTCACCAAGGACAAGGCGCCGAAGACGCTGCGGCAGATGGCGCTCGAGGCGATCGAGCACACCAGTTTGTATCCCGAGAACGGCAAGGCGCGCCTGCACGACATGATCGCCAACCGGCCGGACTGGTGCATCAGCCGCCAGCGGAGCTGGGGCGTGCCCATCCCGTTTTTTCTGCACAAAGACAGCGGCGAACTGCACCCGCGCACCATGGACATTCTCGATGTCGCCGCCGAGATGGTGGAGCACGGCGGCATCGAGGCCTGGAGCAAGGCCAGCGCCGCCGACATCCTCGCCCGCGTGGGTTGCTCAGACGACGCGACGCTCTACAGCAAAAGCACCGACATCCTCGAAGTCTGGTTCGACTCGGGCACCACGCACACCACCGTGCTCATGGGCAGTCATGCAGGCGCGGGCCATGCCGAAGGCCCGCAGGCCGATCTTTATCTGGAAGGCCATGACCAGCACCGCGGCTGGTTTCATTCCTCCCTGCTCACCTCGTGCGCCATGTACGGCCGCGCGCCCTACAAAGGGCTGTTGACTCACGGCTTCACCGTGGACAGCCAGGGCCGCAAGATGAGCAAGTCGCTGGGCAATGGCATCGATCCGCTGCAGACCTGCAACAAGCTGGGCGCGGAGATCATCCGCCTGTGGGTAGCCGCCTCCGACTACTCTGGTGACATTGCGGGCGACGACAAAATCCTCGCCCGCGTGGTCGACGGTTATCGCCGCATCCGCAACACCCTGCGATTTCTGCTGGCCAATACCAGCGACTTTGATCCCGCGCAGAATGCGGTACCGCTGAGCCAGATGTTCGAACTCGACCGCTGGGCGCTGGCCCACGCGCAGAGTCTGCAATCGGTCATCCTGGCGCATTACGAGTAATATGAGTTCCACCCGGTGGTCGCCAAGCTGCAGGTCTACTGCTCCGAAGACCTGGGTGCGTTCTATCTCGACGCCCTGAAAGACCGCCTCTACACCACCGCGCCCGACAGCCTCGCCCGACGCAGCGCCCAGACCGCGCTTTGGCAAATCACCCAAGGCATGCTGCGCTGGATGGCGCCCTTCCTCAGCTTCA
>CALBRU010000091.1 GCA_937927695.1 uncultured Thiomonas sp.
GCCGCTGCTGTTGCACTTGGGCTTGTTCGCGTTGTTCGGGGGTGCGGGCGTCCTGAGTGGGAACGGTCTGGCCCGATCCGCAAGGCTGGTGCGAGTAGGTGTTGCCGCAACGCCAGACGGGTGCGGCGGGGCTATCGGCGGAGTGTTCGGCGGTTTGGGCCCCGGCGGATACGGCGCCCAACGCCATCAACATGCCCACGCCGAACCGCACCAGCTTGCGCATGACTTCAGCTCCTCCCCGGCTGGGCCGAGGCGGCCGACTTGCCGCCGTCGCTGCGGTTGCTGCGATGAAGCTGCATCATCGCTGCTTCGAACTCGCCTTTGAGCAGTTGCGGCAGCACGGCCTGCGACTGCTCCATCGCCTGCTCGATCAGCTTCAGTTCGGACTGCGGCGGTTTGCCCAGCACGAAACCAATCACCGCGTCCCGGTCGCCCGGGTGACCGATGCCCAGGCGCAGGCGCCAGAAGTTGGGTGTGCCTAGATGAGCGATGAGGTCGCGCAGGCCGTTGTGCCCAGCGTGGCCGCCGCCCTGCTTGAGCTTGGCCTGCCCCGGCGGCAGATCGAGTTCGTCGTGTGCCACCAGAATGTGCTCCGGCGCGATCTTGTAGAAGCGGGCGAAGGCGCCCACAGACTGGCCGGAGCGGTTCATATAGGTGCTGGGCTCGAGCAGCCAAAGCTCATGCCCCTGCAGACGCACCCGGGCGACATCGCCGAAAAAACCGCGCTCGGGCTTGAGGCTGACGCCTGCGGCGGTAGCGATCTGATCGACCAGCCAGAAGCCGGCGT
This sequence comes from uncultured Thiomonas sp., assembly GCA_937927695.1. Lineage (GTDB taxonomy): Bacteria > Pseudomonadota > Gammaproteobacteria > Burkholderiales > Burkholderiaceae_C > Thiomonas. The sequence goes on from CALBRU010000091.1 coordinate 788, forward strand.
TGTGCCGATCGAGGGCGTGTTCCGGTCCGGGATTACCCAGGCCGACGAGAAGCTGAATCATGCGAAATCCACAGGAATCAAGAAGGACTCATTCTCCGCGCGGCTGACGCTGGAGCAGACCACTGAGCGCGGCCTGCGGCGTGAGTTTGCCATCGAGCAAACGGCTCACCGCTTCGGTGATCGGCATGGACACACGGTGGGCCCGTGCCAGCGCGAGCGCGGTCTTGGCCGTATGCACGCCCTCGGCCACATGGCCCAGCGTGGCCACGATATGGTCGAGCCGCTGCCCCTGCGCCAGCGCCAGGCCGACGCGACGGTTGCGCGACAGATCGCCGGTGGCGGTCAGCACCAGATCGCCCAGACCGCTCAGGCCCATGAAGGTATCGGCCTGCCCGCCCAGCGCCACGCCCAGCCGCGAGAGCTCGGCCAGCCCACGGGTGATGAGCGCCGCGCGCGCGTTGTGGCCCAGGCCCATGCCGTCACTCACCCCAGTAGCGATGGCCAGCACATTCTTCACCGCGCCGCCCACCTCTACACCAATGACATCGGGCGTGGCGTAGATACGCATCGCCCCATGATGCAGGGCCGCCACGGCCAACTGACGCAGCGCGGCGTCGGTACTGGCCAGCGTGAGCGCCACGGGCAGGCCGCGAGCAACCTCCAGCGCAAAACTCGGACCGGACAGCGCGCCCGTCGCCAAAGGCGCATCCATGCCGGCGAACACGGCGTCGATCACCGCATGCGGCAGCAGGCCGCTGCCCTGCTCGAAACCCTTGCATAGCCAGACCAGTTGCTGCACGCGCGCGCCATGCGGCTTGTCGGCGTTGAAAATGCGCAC
>CALBRU010000092.1 GCA_937927695.1 uncultured Thiomonas sp.
GCCCATGACGATGAGGCCGATCACCGCATACACCACGCCGCAGGCGATGATGCCGCCCAGCGCGACGCCGATATTCGGGTTCGCCCCGCTGCCCGAATAGCCGCTGGCCGCAATGACCACGCCGATGAACGAGAACGACGAGCCGAGATAACTCGGCACCCGGCCGCCGACGACCAGAAAGAAAATCAGCGTGCCGATGCCGCTCATCAAAATCGCGATATTGGGACTGAAGCCCATCAGCAGCGGCGCGAACACCGTCGAGCCGAACATGGCCACCACATGCTGCAGCCCCATCACCAGGGTCTGCGGCCCGGGCAGGCGTTCATCCGGGGCGATCACCCCGCTGGTTTTGAGTTGCCATTTTGGAAAGTAGCCATCGGCCATGTCGAGCTCCGCCTTGGGTTGAGAGTTGGATCGGGCTTCAGCTCCGGCGCATGCCGACCGCTGCCCCGGTTTTTACTTGGTGCCAAAAATCCGGTCACCCGCGTCGCCCAGTCCCGGCACGATGTAGCCGTGGTCGTTGAGCCGCTCGTCGATGGCGGCCAGGGTGATGGGCACGTCGGGGTGGGCCGCGCGCACGGTGCGCACGCCCTCGGGCGCGGCCAACAGGTTCACCAGCTTGAGCGAAGTGGCGCCCGCGCGCTTGAGATGGGTGAGCGCGGCGGCGGCCGAGTTGCCGGTAGCCAGCATGGGGTCGACCACGATGACCAGGCGTTCGGCCATGTCGTCGGGCACCTTGAAGTAATACTCCACCGGCTCCAGGGTGGCCGGATCGCGGTACAGGCCGATGTGGCCGACCCGGGCGTTGGGCAGCAGGTCGATCATGCCGTCGAGCATGCCATTGCCCGCACGCAGGATGGACACCAGGCACAGCTTCTTGCCCGCGAGGATGGGCATGCGGCACTGCGCCACCGGCGTGGTCACCTCGACCAGCTCGGTGGGCAGGTCGCGGGTGGCTTCATACGCCAGCATGGCGGCGATTTCGCGCACCAGACGGCGGAAGTTGTCGGTGGTGGTGTCCTGGCTGCGCGCCAGCGTGAGCTTGTGCTGCACCAGCGGATGCGAGACGACGTGGACCTGGGAATCGTTCATGGCGGGCTCTTTTTTGGAATTGTGACGTTGGAGTAAGAACGGCAATTTTGCGTCATTCCGCTGTACCCACCTGCTACAGCCGCAACCGTTGGTATGCAAACTGCCGGGAATTAACCACTCCGGGTTTGCACTGAGGCGTTTGTTGAACCATACTGCAGTGCAACAGAAAAAAGAGATGCGATTCGCACCGCCCTCATTCCAACCAGGAGACTCTCAATGCGTTTACCTCTTTTGACCCTGCTTGCGGGCTGCGCGCTCGGCCTGCAGGCCCAGGTCGCCTTTGCCGCGCAGCCTACCCCGAACGACCCCGAAGTGATGCGCGGCGCCTATCTGGCCCGCGCCGGCGATTGCATCGCCTGCCACACCGCGCCGAAAGGCAAACCCTTTGCCGGCGGCCTGCCGATGAATCTGCCCATGGGCATCGGCAAGGTGTACTCGCCCAACATCACGCCGGATAAAACGGACGGCATAGGCAACTGGACTTTCGCGCAGTTCGACGAAGCCGTGCGCCACGGCAAGTCGCCGCGCCTGGGCTATCTCTACCCGGCCATGCCCTACCCCTCGTATGCCCGCATCGAACCGCAGGACATGCACGCGCTCTACGCCTATTTCATGCACGGTGTGCAGCCGGTTGCGCAGGCCAACAAGCCCGAAGACATTCCCTGGCCGCTGAACATGCGCTGGCCGCTGGCGGTGTGGGACTGGATGTTCGCCAGCGACGGCGTTTACAAGCCCGATCCCAAGCAGACCGCGCAGTGGAACCGCGGCGCTTATCTCGTTGAAGGACTGGGGCACTGCGGCGCGTGCCACACCCCGCGTGGTCCGTTTCTGCAAGAAAAAGCCATGGAGCCTGGCGGGGCGGATGGCAGCCTGTATCTCTCTGGCGCGCGCATCGACAACTGGTACGCGGCCAATCTGCGCGGCGACCAGTCCGACGGTCTGGGCCGCTGGACGCCAACCGAACTGGTGCAACTGCTCAAGACCGGGCGCACGTCCAACTTCACCATTGTCGGCAGCATGACCGATGTGATCCACGACAGCACCCAGCACCTGAATGACGGCGATCTGCAAGCGATTGCCGTGTTCCTCAAGTCTTTGTCGCCCATCCACCCGAATGCCGCGATCAACAAACCCACTACGCCGGTGATGACCGCTGCTGCCCGGGCCGGCGATCCGCTGTACGCGGCGCATTGCGCCATGTGCCATCAGGCCCAGGGCCAGGGCATTCCCAATGTCTTTCCCGCTCTGGCGCTCAACCCCACGGTCAATACGCCCGACCCGATCAACACCATTCGCATGATGCTGCACGGCGGACATACGGTCGAGACCAAAGGCAACCCCACGCCCATGGCCATGCCCGATCTCGGTGCCACACTCCACGAC
>CALBRU010000093.1 GCA_937927695.1 uncultured Thiomonas sp.
ATCACCGTGGGCTACAACTACATCCACGGTGAGATTTTCGAGGACTACGACCGGTTCGAACAAGCGCTGCAACAAGCGCGCGATGCAGGTTATCTGGGCGACAACATCCTGGGCAGCAACTTCAGCTTCCAGTTGCATGCGTCGCATGGTTTTGGCGCCTACATCTGCGGCGAGGAAACCGCGCTGCTCGAATCGCTCGAAGGCAAGAAGGGCCAACCGCGCTTCAAGCCGCCCTTCCCCGCGAGCTTCGGTCTGTATGGCAAGCCCACGACGATCAACAACACCGAGACTTTTGCCGCGGTGCCGTGGATCATCCGCAATGGCGGCCAGGCTTATCTCGAGGTGGGCAAACCCAACAACGGCGGCACCAAGATTTATTCGGTGTCTGGTGACGTCGCCAAACCGGGCAACTACGAAGTGCCTATGGGCACGCCGTTTGCCAAATTGCTTGAACTCGCTGGGGGCATGCGCGAAGGGCGCGAGCTCAAGGCTGTGATTCCCGGCGGATCATCCGCTCCGGTGCTGCCCGCCAGCATCATGATGGACTGCACCATGGATTACGACTCCATCGCCAAGGCAGGTTCCATGCTGGGTTCGGGCGCGGTAATTGTGCTCAACGATACCCGCTGCATGGTGAAGTCGCTGATGCGTCTGTCCTACTTCTACCAGCATGAGTCTTGCGGTCAATGCACGCCCTGTCGCGAGGGCACGGGCTGGCTGTACCGCGTGGTGCACCGCATCGAAAATGGCCAGGGACGGATGGAAGACCTCGACCTGCTCAACTCGGTGTCCGACAACATCGCTGGGCGCACCATTTGCGCGCTGGGCGATGCGGCGGCCATGCCGGTGAAGTCGTTCGTGAAGCACTTCCGGTCTGAGTTCGAGCATCACATCACCCACAAAACCTGCCTCGTGCCAGCCTATGTTTGAGCCGCTCTTTGTCCCGATTCTGCGCAGGACGCACCATCATGGTTGAACTTGAAATCGACGGTCAAAAAGTCCAGGTGCCTGAGGGCGCCATGGTCATGGATGCGGCCACGCAACTCGGCATCTATGTGCCGCATTTTTGCTATCACCATAAGCTGACCATCGCCGCTAATTGCCGCATGTGTCTGGTCGATGTGGAAAAGGCGCCCAAGCCGCTGCCGGCCTGCGCCACCCCGGCCGCGCAGGGCATGGTCGTGCGCACCCATTCCGAGCGTGCGCTTCAGGCGCAGAAAGGGGTGATGGAGTTTCTGCTCATCAACCATCCGCTCGACTGCCCGATCTGCGACCAGGGCGGTGAGTGCCAATTGCAGGATCTGGCCGTGGGCTATGGCGGCTCGGCCTCGCGCTACACCGAAGAAAAGCGTGTCATCTTCCACAAGGACGCTGGCCCGCTCATCGCTATGGAAGAGATGAGCCGCTGCATCCAGTGCACGCGCTGCGTGCGCTTCGGCCAGGAAATTGCCGGCATCATGGAACTGGGCATGGCCAACCGTGGCGAGCATTCCGAAATCATGACCTTCGTCGGCAGCACGGTCGATTCCGAGCTGTCGGGCAATATGATCGACATCTGCCCGGTCGGCGCGCTCACCAGCAAGCCGTTTCGCTACAGCGCCCGCACCTGGGAACTGTCGCGCCGCGCTTCTATAAGCCCGCACGACAGCGTGGGCGCCAACCTCATCGTGCAGGTCAAGGGCGACCGCGTGATGCGCGTGCTGCCGCAAGAGAACGAAGCCGTCAACGAATGCTGGATCTCCGACCGTGATCGTTTCGCCTACGAAGGGCTCAACAGCGAGGAACGATTGACCACGCCGCAGATCCGCGAAAACGGGCAGTGGAAGCAGGTTGACTGGCAAACCGCGCTCGACTTTACCGTGCAAGGCCTGCGTCGCGCCATGGGGCAGGAGGGCGGTGCCGCGCTGGCAGCCCTGGCCGTGCCCACCAGCACGGTGGAAGAGCTGTATTTGTTGAAAAAACTGCTGACCGCGCTGGGCAGCAACAGCCTGGACACCCGTCTGCGTCAGAGCGATTTTTCCGGTGATGCCAACGCAGCGGCCGTTCCCTGGCTGGGCATGCCGATTGCCGATATGGGGCAACTGCAGGGCGCTCTGTTCATCGGCAGCACCTTGCGCAAGGAGCAGCCGCTGCTGTCGGCGCGCGTGCGGCAAGCGGCCAAGGCCGGGGCCAAAATTTCCACCTTGCACGCGGCAAACGACGATTGGCTCATGCCCCTGCACGCACGCATTGCCGCTGCTCCCAGTCTATGGGTTGCCGAGCTGGCCGGGGTGGCGCGTGCCGTGGCTCAGGCCAAAGGCATCGAGGCGCCGGCCGGTCTTCAGGCCGTGGCGACGCCGAGTGCTCAGGCTCAGGCGGTCGCGGCCAGCCTGCTGGGCGGCGAACACAAGGCCGTGTTCCTGGGCGACTCAGCCGTGCAACATCCGCAGGCTGCGACGCTGCGCGCCCTGGCGCAGTGGATCGCGCGTGAGGTCGGCGGCGTCTGCGGCGATCTGACCGAGGCGGGCAACACGGTGGGCGCCGCGCTGCTGGGGGTTTCGCCCCTGGCTCCGGGCCGCGATGTCGCCAAAATCATTGCCCAGCCGCCGCGCGCCATGATGCTGTTCGGCGTCGAGCCGGAGGAAGACAGCGCAAACTCGGTCGCCTTGCACAAAGCGTTGGAGCAGGCCGAGTTCATCGTGTCGTTCAGCCCCTTTGTTGATGCGGCTGAGGGCTACGCGCAGGTCATGCTGCCGATCGCACCCTACACCGAAACGGCGGGCAGTCTGGTCAATGCCGAAGGTCGGCTGCAGAGCTTCAACCCTGTCGTACAGCCTCTGGGTGAGACTCGTCCCGGATGGAAAGTGCTGCGCGTGCTGGGCAATTTGTTCGAACTGCAGGGCTTCGACTACCAGAGTGCTGCGGAGGTTCGCACTGAGGCCTTCGCGGGCCTGGGTGGCGTTGATCAAGGCGGCGCTGACCAGATCGCCGCTCGTCTGGCCCAGTCCTCGCCCCTGGACTTGCCATCTGAGCTGCCTGCCACGGCGGCACCCGCGATTGAACGGTTTGCGCCGGTGCCGATCTATTCAAGCGACGCCATCGTGCGTCGCGCGCCCAGCCTGCAACGCACACGCGATGCGCGCAACGCCCGCATGGTGGGAGTGTCTACCGCCCTGTGGGAGCAACTCGGTCTGCAGAACGGCGATTCGGTGCGCGTGAAGGTTGATGCGCAAAGCGTGGTGTTGCCCGCGCGCTGTGACGACGCGCTGGCCCCCACCGTGGTCAGCATTGCTGCGGCCTGGGCCGAAGCGGCGCCCTTGGGTGCGCCCGGAGCGATGTCTGGTGCTATTCAGATCGAGCGGGTGAGCGCCGTGGCCACCGTTCCTGCCGCTGCAAGCCCTGAAAAGGTCTGAGATGAAATACTCGTGGCCCTCACAAAGTTCGCAAAGTTTTCCCTCTCCCAAGGGGAATGAAGCGCGCCTGGCGCGATCCTACGCATTCTGCTGACCATGCTCGAATCCTTCAACCAAGGCGGACTTTCCCTGCTCGGGCCGATTGCCTGGCCGATCGTCTGGAACCTGATCAAGATCGTCGTCATCGTCGCGCCGCTGATGGGGGCCGTCGCTTATCTGACACTCTGGGAGCGCAAGCTGATCGGCTGGATCCAGATCCGCATCGGCCCCAACCGCGTCGGCCCCATCGGCCTGCTGCAGCCCATCGCCGACGGTCTCAAGCTGCTGCTCAAGGAAATCGTCATTCCGTTCCGCTCGAACAAGCGTCTGTTCCTGTTGGGGCCGGTGATGACCATCATGCCGGCCTTGGCCGCCTGGGCGGTCATTCCCTTCGGTCCGGACGTCGCCTTGGCCAATGTCAACGCCGGACTGCTCCTGCTGCTGGCGCTCACATCTCTTGAGGTCTATGGCGTGATCATCGCCGGTTGGGCGTCGAACTCCAAATACGCCTTCCTGGGCGCCATGCGCGCTTCGGCGCAGATGGTGAGTTACGAGATCGCGATGGGTTTCGCCATGGTCATCGTGCTCATGGTGTCCGGCAGTCTGAACATGACCGAAATCGTGATGGGGCAGACCCACGGCACTTTTGCCTCCATGGGCCTGAACTTCCTCTCCTGGAACTGGCTGCCGCTGCTGCCCATTTTCGTGGTGTATTTCATCGCTGGGGTGGCCGAGACCAATCGCGCGCCGTTCGACGTGGTCGAGGGCGAATCGGAAATCGTTGCCGGCCACATGGTCGAGTATTCGGGTATGGCCTTTGCCATGTTCTTCCTGGCCGAATACGCGAACATGATCCTGATCTCCATCCTCTCCACGGTCATGTTCCTGGGCGGATGGGATGCGCCGGTGGCCTTCCTCGGTTTCATTCCGGGATGGATCTGGTTGGGCATCAAGACCTTTGTCGTGGTCAGCATGTTTCTCTGGTTGCGGGCCACTTTCCCGCGCTATCGCTACGACCAGATCATGCGTCTGGGCTGGAAGATTTTCATTCCCGTCACCCTGATCTGGCTCGTCGTGGTGGCCGCCTGGATGCAAACCCCCTGGAATATCTGGAAGTGAGGCAGAACCATGGCCGCTTTGCGTGACACCTTCAACAGCTTTTTTCTGGTCGAACTCTTCAAGGGTCTGGCGCTGACGGGCAAGTACGCCTTCAAGAGCAAGATCACGGTGCAATACCCGGAAGAGAAAACGCCGCTGTCGCCGCGTTTTCGCGGCCTGCATGCGCTGCGCCGCTACCCCAATGGCGAAGAGCGTTGCATTGCCTGCAAGCTGTGCGAGGCCGTGTGCCCGGCACTGGCCATCACCATCGAATCGGAGCAGCGCGACGATGGCACCCGCCGCACCACCCGCTACGACATTGATCTGACCAAGTGCATCTTCTGTGGGTTGTGCGAAGAAAGCTGCCCGGTCGACTCCATCGTCGAAACCTCTATTTTTGAATACCACGGCGAAAAACGCGGCGATCTCTACTTCACCAAGGAAATGCTGCTGGCCGTGGGAGACCGCTATGAAAAAGACATCGCCGCCACCAAGGAGGCCGACGCCCCATACCGCTGATCGCTAAAGCCCGCCGCAAGGCATGGGCGGACTCTGGCGATTGTCCCCACTGTTTCTAGGCCGACGGCTTGCGCTGCGGCAAGGCCCTTGTTGTGACCATGGACGTTCAAACCATCCTGTTCTACCTGTTCTCCGCCGTGCTGCTGTTTGCAGCTCTGCGTGTGATCACGGCGCGTAACCCGGTGCACTCTGCGCTCTATCTGGTGCTGGCGTTTTTCCAGATGTCGGCTATCTGGCTGCTGCTGCGCGCAGAGTTTCTCGCCATCGTGCTGGTCTTGGTGTACGTCGGCGCGGTGATGGTGCTGTTCCTTTTTGTGGTGATGATGCTCGACATCAACCTCGACAGCATTCGCAAGGGTTTCTGGCGCTACTTTCCTGTAGCAGCGCTCGTGGGTGTGCTCATCGTTCTCGAAATGGCGGCAGTGTTGATGCAGGGCTTCCAGATCGGCGGCATGACGCGCGCCGCGCAGGTTGGAGCGGCGGCATCTGCCGACAATCCGCTCACTCACCTGTCCAACACCCGCGCGCTGGGCGTGGTGCTCTACTCGCAATACCTGTTTGCCGTGGAAATTGCTGCGGTCATCCTGCTGGTGGCCATCATCGCGGCCATTGCACTCACCCTGCGCAAACGCAAGGACGTGCGGCACATGCCGGCATCCGAGCAGATCAAGGCCCGCCGCGAAGACCGCGTGCGGCTGGTGTCCATGCCCGCCCAACCCAAGGAGTAAGCCATGCTCGGTTCACTCACCCTGGCGCATTACCTGGTGCTCGGCGCCATTCTGTTTGCCATCTCGGTCGTCGGCATTTTTCTCAACCGCCGCAACCTCATCGTCATCCTCATGGCCATTGAGCTCATGCTGCTGGCGGTGAATCTGAATTTCATCGCCTTCTCGCACTACCTGCAGGATTTTGGCGGACAGGTATTCGTGTTCTTCATCCTCACCGTCGCAGCGGCGGAGTCGGCCATCGGTCTGGCCATTCTGGTGGTGCTGTTCCGCAACCTCAACACCATCGACGTCGAAGATCTCGACCAACTCAAGGGCTGATCGATGCAAGCCACGCTGAATCCCACCTTGCTGCTGGTCATCGCACTGGCGCCCCTCGTCTCGTCCATCATCGTCGGCCTGTTCGGCCGAAGCATCGGCCGATCGGCTTCGCACTGGCTGACCACGCTCTCGGTCGGCCTGTCCTTCGTGCTGTCGCTCGCCGTCCTGAACGACGTGATTCACGGCGCCCGCTTCAACGCCACCATTTACGACTGGATGGTGGTGGGCAAGCTGCACATGGAAGTCGGTTTCATGATCGACGGCCTGTCGGCGCTGATGATGGCTGTCGTCACTTTCGTTTCGCTCGCGGTGCACATCTACACCATCGGCTACATGGCCGACGACGACGGCTACCAGCGCTTCTTCAGCTACATCTCCTTGTTCACCTTCTCCATGCTGATGCTGGTGATGAGCAACAACATGTTGCAGCTGTTCTTCGGCTGGGAGGCGGTGGGTTTGGTGTCCTATCTGCTGATCGGCTTCTGGTACACACGGCCAACGGCGGTTTTCGCCAATATGAAGGCCTTCATCGTCAACCGCGTGGGCGACTTCGGCTTCATTCTGGGCATCGGCCTGCTGGCGGCCTACTCTGGCAGCCTGAACTACACCGAAATTTTCGCCAAGGGTCCAGAGCTTGCACTGCTGCATCTGCCGGGCACCGACTGGATGCTGATCACCGTAGCGTGCATTTCCCTGTTCATCGGCGCCATGGGCAAGAGCGCGCAGTTCCCGCTGCACGTCTGGCTGCCGGATTCGATGGAAGGCCCGACGCCGATTTCGGCGCTCATTCACGCTGCCACCATGGTGACGGCGGGTATTTTCATGGTGGCCCGCATGTCGCCGCTGTTCGAGTTGTCGAACACCGCGCTGTCCTTTATTTTGGTCATTGGCGCCATCACCGCGCTGTTCATGGGCATCCTGGGCGTGGTGCAAACCGACATTAAGAGGGTCATCGCCTACTCCACGCTATCGCAGCTAGGCTACATGACCGTGGCGCTGGGGGCTTCGGCCTACTCGGTGGCGATTTTCCACCTGATGACCCATGCGTTCTTCAAGGCTTTGCTGTTCCTCGCGGCCGGCTCGGTGATCATCGGCATGCACCATGACCAGGACATGCGCCATATGGGCGGTCTGCGCAAATACATGCCCATCACCTGGATCACCTTCCTGATCGGCGGTCTGGCGCTCAGCGGCATTCCGCCGTTCGCTGGCTTTTTCTCCAAAGACAGCATCATCGAGGCGGTGCATGCCAGCGATCTGCCGGGAGCGGGCTTCGCTTACTTCGCCGTGCTCTCCAGTGTGTTCGTCACTGCGCTCTACACCTTCCGCATGTATTTCATGGTGTTCCATGGCGAAGAGCGGTTCCGACACGTGGCGCACGATGCGCATGGCCATGATCATGCGCATGACCACGGACACGCGAGCGCTCACGAGCCGCACGAGTCGCCGTGGGTGGTGACGGTGCCGCTCATCATGCTGGCCATTCCGTCCGTCCTCGCGGGCTATCTTTTCATTCAGCCGCTGCTGTACGGGCACTTCTTCGGGCATTCGATTTTTGTCAACGCGGCAGCCCATCCGGCCATGCGTGATCTCGCTGAGCACTGGCACGGCCAGATTCAGATGATGATTCACGGCTTGTTGTCGATGCCGCTGTGGCTGGCGATTGCCGGCATTGCCACGGCCTATTACGGCTATATGGTGAACCTGCGCTTCCCACAGGCTGTGCGGCGCATGCTGGGGCCGATCTACACCGTGCTCGAAAACAATTACTTCTTCGACTGGTTCAACCAGAACGTGCTGGCTTCTGGCATGCGCCTTCTGGGCACGGGCCTGTGGAAAGGCGGGGATGTGGGTCTTATCGATGGCCTGCTGGTCAACGGTACGGCGCGCGTGGTCGGCTGGACGGCACGGGTGGTGCGCCTGCTGCAAACCGGCTACATCTATTACTACGCCCTGGCGATGATTGCCGGCGTGGTGGTGTTCATGGGCTATTTTGTTCCGGGCAAGCTGTTGTCCGGCTGGTTCATCCGATAACAGCGAAGCGCGATACAAGCATGCAATCTCTCCCTTTGCTCAGTCTGTCCATCTGGATTCCCATCGCCTTCGGTGTCTTGCTGCTCTTTGTTCAGGGCGAGCAGCGCGCTGCTGCCGCGCGCTGGCTGGCGCTGATCGGCTCGCTGGTCTCTTTTCTCATCACCCTGCCGCTGATCACCGGCTTCGACAACGCCCAGGCGGGCATGCAGTTTGTCGAGTCCGTGCCCTGGATTCGGCCTTTCAACATCAATTACGCGCTGGGCATCGACGGCGTGTCGCTGTGGTTCGTGCCGCTGACCGCTTTGATGACTGTGATCGTGATCATCAGCGCCTGGGAGGTCATCAAAGATCGGGTCAGCCTTTATCTCGGCGCTTTCCTCATTCTGTCGGGCCTGATGATCGGGGTGTTTGCCGCGACCGATGCCATGCTGTTCTATGTGTTCTTCGAGGCCACGCTCATTCCGATGTATCTGATCATCGGCATCTGGGGCGGCCCGCGCCGGGTGTATGCCGCGTTCAAGTTCTTCCTCTACACCCTGGCCGGTTCGCTGCTCATGCTGGTGGCGCTGATCTATCTTTACCTGCAGTCGGGCGGAAGTTTCGACATCGCCAACTGGTACCACGTGCCGCTGTCGATGACGGCGCAGATTTTCATTTTCATCGCCTTCTTCTTCGCCTTCGCGGTGAAGATTCCGATGTGGCCGGTGCACACCTGGCTGCCCGATGCGCACGTAGAAGCGCCTACCGGAGGTTCGGTGATTCTGGCGGCCATCATGCTCAAGCTTGGCGCCTACGGTTTCATCCGCTTCTCCCTGCCCATGCTGCCAGACGCCAGCCATGCGCTTGCTCCGGTCATGATCGCGCTGTCGCTGATTGCGGTGATCTACATCGGCTTCGTCGCGCTGGTGCAGGCCGACATGAAAAAGCTGGTGGCGTATTCCTCCATCGCGCACATGGGCTTCGTCACTCTGGGCTTTTTTCTGTTCTCCGATCTCGGCGTGCAGGGCGGGTTGGTGCAGATGATCTCGCATGGTTTCATTTCCGGCGCCATGTTCCTGACTATCGGGGTGCTGTATGACCGCATGCACACCCGCCAGATTGCCGACTACGGCGGAGTGACCAACACCATGCCCAAGTTCGCCGCGCTGGCCGTGCTGTTCGGCATGGCCAACGCCGGCCTGCCCGGCACCAGCGGTTTCGTCGGCGAATGGATGGTGATTCTGGCCGCGGTGAAATTCAATTTCTGGATCGGCCTGCTGGCTGCGACCACGCTCATCCTGGCCGCGAGCTACACCTTGTGGATGATCAAGCGGGTGTATTTCGGGCCGGTGGGCAATGACCATGTAGCCGCGCTCAAGGACATCGGCGCCCGTGAATTCTTCATGCTCACCGTGCTGGTCGGCGCGGTGCTGTGGATGGGCGTGTATCCCAAATTCTTCACCGATCCGATGCAGGCCTCGGTGCAACATCTGCTGCAGTTTGCGGCGTCTTCCAAATTGCAGTGACAACAACCGCCATGAACTGGATCGCCATTTATCCGGAAATTCTCCTGCTCGTGCTGGCCTGTATGGTCATGCTTGTCGACCTGTTTGTGAAAGATGCGCAGCACCGCGTGAGCTATTGGCTGACGCTGTTGGGACTGGTGGGCATCGGCGTGCTTTGCGGGCTTTACTACGCCTCTGGCATGCAGCAGTTCGCCATGGCGCGTGCGCTCATCGTCGATCCCATGGCCATGCTGCTCAAGCTTTTCACGGTCATCGCCACCATCGCCACCTTGGTTTACTCCCGGCGCTACGCACTGGATCGCGGCATGTGGGGTGGCGAGTTGTTCAGCCTGGTGCTGCTGTCGTTGCTCGGGCAGTTCATCATGATCTCGGGCAACAACCTGCTGACCATCTACCTCGGGCTGGAACTGCTCTCGCTCGCGCTCTACGCCCTGGTTGCGCTGCGCCGCGACCACACTCTGTCCACTGAGGCGGCGATGAAGTATTTCATCCTCGGCGCGTTGGCCTCGGGCTTCCTGCTCTACGGCATGTCGATGCTGTATGGCGCAACCGGTTCGCTTGATCTGGTCACGATCTTCCGCATGATCGCGGTCGAGCCGATCAACCGCGCAGTGCTCGTGCTCGGGGTGGTGTTCATCGTTGCAGGTCTGGCGTTCAAGCTCGGAGCGGTGCCCTTCCACATGTGGATTCCCGACGTCTATCAGGGCGCGCCCACGGCGGTGGTGCTGATGGTGGGCGCGGCCCCCAAGCTGGCGGCCTTCGCCATGGCGATTCGCCTGCTGGTGGAAGGCATGTTCCCGCTGGCCATGGACTGGCAGGGCATGCTGGTGGTGCTGGCGGTGCTGTCCATCGGTCTGGGCAATCTGGCGGCCATTGCGCAGACCAACCTCAAGCGCATGCTGGCGTATTCCACCATCGCGCAGATCGGCTTCGTGCTGCTCGCGCTGCTCTCGGGCATGCTCAACGGCAATGGGCTCTCCGCCTCCACCGCCTACAGCGGCGCCATGTTCTACATGGTCATTTACGTGCTCACCACGCTGGGCACCTTTGGCGTGATTTTGCTGCTGGCGCGCGAAGGTTTTGAGGCCGAAGACATCCGCGATTTTGCCGGTCTGGCCAAAACTGATCCCTGGATGGCAGGTGTCATGACGTTTCTTTTATTCTCTCTGGCTGGCATCCCGCCTTTCGCCGGTTTTTATGCCAAGCTCGAAGTGCTCACCATTTTGCTCAATACAGGGCGGGTCTGGCTGGTGGTGTACGCGGTCATCCTCTCGGTCATCGGTGCTTATTACTATATTCGCGTGATCAAGGTGATGTATTTTGATGCACCCACGGCGCTTTCGGCCTCGCGCGCAAGCGGAGTGGGCGGAGCGCGTGCCCTCCTGTCGCTCAATGGTCTGGCGGTTTTATTCCTTGGGTTGATGCCCGGTGGTTTGATGACCTTGTGTTATCAGGCCATCGCCAATACCCTGCACTGAAAGCGTTTCCCTATGCAGAATTCCGCAATCTGGTTGGTTATCGTTCTGGCGTTCGTCGCCGCCAACCTGCCGTTTGTTTCCAACCGTTTCTTCCTGGTCATTCCGCTCAAGAAAACCCCCAAGTCGATCTGGTTACGTCTGCTTGAGCTGCTGATCCTGTTCTTTGTCGTCGGCTTCATTGGTATGGCGCTTGAAGCGCGGATCGGGCAAAACTATCCGCAGCACTGGGAGTTCTATGCCGTTTCTGTCGCCATGTTCCTGGTACTGGCCTTTCCGGGGTATGTGCTGCGTTACATGGTCAAGCGTCATCCGGCCCCGAGTCGCACATGAGCGGCGATCCGGCGCGCGTGCCGCAGGCAGCGGCCTTGCGCGAACACACTCTCGACAGCGAGATGGTGTTTCGCGGCACCTTCCTCAATATTTCGCGCGATCTGGTGCGGCTGGCCAATGGCGCGCAGGTGACACGCGAATACATCCGCCACTCCGGCGCGGTGATGATCATTCCCCTGCTCGATAACGGCAGGGTGCTGATGGAACGCCAGTTCCGCACGCCGATGCAGCGGGTGATGGTGGAATTTCCCGCAGGCAAACTCGACGCGGGTGAGAGTTGGCTGGCTTGTGCCCAGCGCGAACTGCGCGAGGAAACCGGCTACAGCGCGAAGCAGTGGGCCTATATCGGACCGATCAACAACGCGATTTCCTACTCCGACGAAACCATTCATCTCGCTTTCGCGCGCGGTCTGGTCGCAGGTCGCCAATCGCTCGACGACAACGAACTGCTCGATGTTTTCGAGGCCAGCCCGCAAGACACCCTCGACTGGGTGCGCAATGGTCAGATCACCGACGTCAAGACCGTGATCGGCGCGTTCTGGCTGGAAAAACTGCTGCAAAACACCTGGAACTTCGACTGGCAGGACGTAGCCTGACACTGTAGCTCAGATGCGGCGCTGAACCAGCAGACGATAGGCCAGCAGATAGAGGGTGACGAAGCCCACACAGCAGGCCATGAGCAGGGGGGTGTTGCCCCACCACAGCATGGCCGGGCCCACGCTGAAAGCCGCGACGGCCCAGAGATAAGGCGAGGTGGCCGCATTGCGGCGCTGTCGCGGATCGGCATGATCGTTTTCGTCGAGCAGACGGGTGAGCCGCCAGTACACCAGATGATGTAGATGCAGCGTATCGGGCGCGGTGCCCGCGCGCTGGCGAAACTTGCGCCGCCACAGCGAATACAGCAACTCCCACACCGGGTAGGCCAGCACCATGAGGGCGAACCAGGGTGAAACGGCAGGGTTACGCGCCACCAGCAACACGCTGAGCAGCGCCATCCAGAAGCCCAGCAGATAAGCGCCGGTATCGCCCAGGAAGATTTGGCCGCGCGGCCAGTTCCAGAACAGAAAGCCCAGCAGCGCGCCGATGGCGGCGAGGCTAAGCGCCATGATCAGCGGGTCGCTGACCTTGAACGCCACATAACCGACGGCGCCGAAAACCATGAAGCTCACCATGCCGGCCAGGCCGTTGTAGCCGTCGATCATATTGACGGCATGGGGCAGGGCGCTGATGGCGATCAGCGCGATGAGCCAACCCAGCAGCGGCCAGGCGCGCAGCCATGCGTCCAGTGGCCATAATCCAAGCCGGGTGACGCTGGCCCCGAGCAGCCAGACCGCCAGCCCCGCGGCGAGCACCGTGGCCAGCGCCCGCCACAAGGGGGGCACATGGCGGCGCAGGTCTTCCACCACCCCGGCGAGCAGCACCGGCGCGATGGCGAGGGCCAATCGGCTCGTGAAGGGCGCGCTGACATAAGTGAGGTGCATGAGCCAAAGCAGGCCCACCATCATGCCCAGCGCCAGGGCGAAGCCGCCGGTGCGCGGCGTGGGGTGGCGATGCCATTTCTGCACGCCCTGGGTTTCGTCCAGGCCGAAATGCCTGCGCCGTCCCAGCACGATGAGTGCGGCGCATCCCAGCCAGCAGAGCAGGGCGGACAGGGCGGTGGCGTGCAACATTCGGGTGCGGTAGAGAAACGCGATAAACCGACATTGTGCCTTTGCCCGTCATCACGGATCCACATGTCCCGCGCTCCGCCTTGCCTGCGGCCGTCGCCTACACTGCGTGGTTATGTCTGCATCCTTCTCCTGGCCATTTGAGCTGCTCATCGGTTGGCGCTATACCCGCAGCGGGCGGCGCAGTCGGCGCAACGGCTTCATCTCCTTTATTTCTGCGGTCTCCGTCGGCGGCATCGCTCTGGGGGTGGCCGCGCTGATTGTGGTTCTCTCGGTGATGAACGGGTTTCAGAAGGAGGTGAGAGACCGCATGCTCAACGTCATTCCGCACATCCAGATCCTCAATGTCAATGGTCAGGCCTTGCCCGACTGGCGCGGCGTGGCGCAGCTGGTCAAAAGCAATCCGGCAGTGACCGGGGTGGCGCCTTTTGTGCAAGGGCAGGCGCTGGTGGCGCAGGGTAGTCAGTTGCAGGGCGTGTTGGTCTGGGGGGTGGAGCCGAGCGAAGAAACTCAGGTGTCGCAGATTCCCGAGCACATGGTGGCGGGCAGTCTGGCGGCGCTCAAACCGGGCGACTTCGGCGTGGTGCTGGGCAACGAATTGGCCAATGCGCTGGGGGTCGGCGTGGGCGATCAAATCACCATGGTGGTGCCCAGCGGCTCCATCACCCCGGCGGGCATGATTCCCCGTCTGCGAACCCTGCGGGTGGTGGGCATTTTCAATGTCGGGCACTACGAGTACGACAGCACTCTGGCGCTGGTGAATCTGCAAGATGCGTCGGCGCTGTTCCGCACCGGCGGCCCCACCGGGCTGCGGGTGCAGACGCGCCATATGAATGACGCTCCGCAGATCGCACAGGACTTGCAGCGCGTGTTGCCGCCCGAACTCGTGGCCCAGCCCTGGACCGAGCAGAACCGCACCTGGTTCGAGGCCGTGGTGATCGAAAAGCGCATGATGTTCATCATCCTCACCATGATCGTGGCGGTGGCGGCGTTCAATCTCGTCTCTACCTTGGTGATGACAGTGACTGACAAACTGGCCGATATCGCCATCCTGCGCACGCAAGGTGCCAGCCCCGGCTCGATCATGTCCATTTTTCTGCTGCAAGGCGCGGTGACGGGTTTTCTCGGCACCTTCGCCGGGGTCGCGCTGGGTTGTCTGATCGCGTTCAATCTCGACCCCATCGTTTCTTTTCTCGAAGCCGTGTTGCACACCCAGTTCCTGCCGCGCAGCGTGTACCTGATCCACACCATGCCCAGCGATCCGCGGTTTTCAGACATTGCCACCATCACGGTGGCCTCGCTGGTGCTATCGCTGCTGGCCACGCTTTATCCCAGTTGGAGCGCCTCGCGGGTGCAGCCCGCACAGGCTTTGCGCTATGAGTGAACATCTGCTCGTTGCCGATCTGCCGACGGCCTCGCCTGCGTTCGCGCCACTGCTTGCGCAACTGGGCCTGCCTGCCACTGCCGCCCTGTGCCGACAAGCCGTGGTGCTGGAGCAGGAGCCGCCACGAGAAGATGCTCAGGCTGCCTGGTTGACGCCCGCCGAGCGTTGGCTGATGCGCGCCCTGCGGCTGGAGGGCGATAGCGCCGAATCGACCGAGCAGGCGCCCTGGGCCCGTCTGGCGGCAATGGCCGATGGCGTTTCGGACGCCTTTGCGGCAGACGCGCCGGTGGGCTTGCTCACCCCGGCGCATCTGCGGCTGGGACGCGATAGCCTTTCGCTTGCCGATCCTGCGGCGCTCGACCTCAGTGTGGACGAGGCGGGGCAACTGTTTGCCGCCATCGAGCCCCTGTTTGCCGACGCGGGCTGGTCGCTACGCTGGGTCACTCCCCTGCGCTGGTATGCCGCGCATGAGAGCTTGCGCGAGGTTGTCACGGCAGGCGTGGCGCGGGCGCAGGGTCGCAGTGTCGCCGCCTGGATGCCCGGCGGCCCGGCAGCGCGGCCCTGGCGACAATTGCTCACCGAAGTGCAGATGACCTGGCAGCACCATGCCGTCAATGAGGCGCGCGAACACCGCGGCCTGCCCGATGTGAATACGCTGTGGATTCACGGCTGCGGTCCACTGCCCGCCGACTGGCGCAGCCCCATTCGCCTTGCGGAAAACGCGGGGGAAGAGGCAGTTAGCGATCCCGCGATTTCTGCCGCCCTGCGCGGCTTGGCTTTGAGCCCCCGCAACGGCCCGCTGGACACCCTGCGCGTATTCGACGCCCGCGCCCTGCTGGCCGATGACCCGGCAGCCGGTCTGCGCCAGCTCGATGTTGGCCTTTGCGCCGCCCTAGCTGAGGCGGTGCAGCGCGCGGGCGGAGTGCGTCTCACGCTCACCGGCGAACAGCGCTGGCGCACGCTGTCGATACGTCGCCCGCAAAACTGGCAATTCTGGCGGCGCACGTCCTTGGAATCGCTGCTCAACAGTCTGTAACGCAAACTTACTTTCATATTTCCCTGTTACATTTTCTGTTGCGCATTGGTGTGCAAATGGCGGGGAAATGCGATGGGAATGCGGCGTTTTTGGGTGGGTCTGTGTCTTTCGACGGCGATGCAGGGCGCTGTCGCGCTGCAGGTCAGCAGCCTCAGCCCGCAGGGCGAAGTGACCCAGGTGCGACAGGTGGTGGCCAAGTTCGATGGCGCCGCGGTGAATTTTGGCGACGCCCGCGCGCCCGCCCCGCTGACGGTTTCATGCAGCGATGCGAAAGCCGCGCAGGGCAATGGCCGCTGGCTCAGCGCGAAAGAATGGGTTTTCCAGTTTGCCGATGATTTGCCCGCGGGCGTGCGCTGCACGGCGCAGGCTGTGCCCGGATTCAAATCGCCCAGGGGCGAGGCGCTCAGCGGCCCCATGCGCTGGACGTTCAACACCGGCGGGCCGACCGTTAAGCAGATCTGGCCGTCTGAATACGACACCATCGCCGAGCAGCAGTCCTTTGTGCTCCAGCTCAACGCCGAGGCGACGGCGCAAAGTGTGAGTGAACACGTCTATTGTCAGATCAAGGGACTGGGCGAGCAGGTGGCGGTGCAGGCAATCACTGGCGAGCAGCGTCAAGCGCTGATCGCCGCGGTGGAGGCAAGCGAAGGGATCGACCTCAAGCCGATCTTGGCCAAACAGCCGCAGACGCTGCTCACCCTGCGCTGCTCCCGTCGTTTTCCAGCGGGCGGGGAGGTCACGCTGGTTTATGGCGCTGGCGTGAGCACGCCGGGCGGCTTGGCCAATACGGACGCACAGAGTTACGACTACGAGGTGCGCCAGCCCTTTGCCGCTTCTTTCAGTTGTCTGCGTGAAATGGCCAAAGCCGCCTGCGTGCCAGTGAGTGCGCTGACTCTGGGTTTCAACGCCCCGGTTTCGAGCAAGCTGGCGGCGGCCATTCGTTTGCGGGCTGGCGGACGCAGCATCGCCCCGGTTTTGCCCAGCGGCGATGACGATGTCCAGCAGGTGAGCCGCATTCGCTTTGATCCACCCTTTGCCGAAAACGCCAAGATGCAGATCGTGCTGCCGCCGCATTTCGTCGATGCCGACCAGCGCCCCTTGCGCAACGCCGATCAGTTTCCGCTCACCGTCGCCACCGGGCCGACCCCGCCGCTGGTCAAGTTCGCCACCTCGCCCTTCGGTATCGTCGAGCGTTTCGCCGAGGGGGTAGGCAGCGGCCCGGCGCTGCTGCCGGTCACCGTGCGCAAGGCACCGCTCAGGCAGGGCGTGCGCGATTACGCCGTGTCCGATCTGCAGCCGCAGACCGATGCGCAGATCATCCGTTGGTTTCGGCTGGCGCAGCGTTTTCACCAGGCAAACGTGTCGCGCAAGGTGGCCGACGAGTTCGTCAGCGGCCCCTTGCCGCCCGTGCTGCACGAGGCAAATGGCGACCCGATCGATGCCGATAGCGTGCAGTCCCGCATGGTGTCCTTGCTGCAAGGCAGGCCGGGCCTGCGCAAAATCGCCCTGCCTGTGCCCGAGGACGGCAAGCTGCGGCCCTTCGAGGTTGTGGGCGTTCCTTTGCAGCCGGGGTTTCATGTGGTCGAAATCGCCTCCAAGACCCTGGGTCGGGCGCTGCTCGATCCGCGTTATGGCGCGGACCGCGAGATGGTGGTGCGCACCTCGGCGCTGGTCACCAACCTCAACGTCAGCGTGAAAATCGGCCGCGAAAACGCACTGGCCTGGGTGACCACGCTCGACAAGGGGCGGCCCGTGGCGGGCGCCAAGGTGCAGGTATCCGACTGTCATGGCCACCTGCTGACCACGGCGATCACCGACGCACAGGGCCTGGCGCGACTACAGGGGCTGGACCCCAGCGCGCCCGCATGCGATAACGATGATGGCCTGGGCTACACCGGTCTGGGCTACTTTGTCTCCGCCCGAGCAACGGACGCCGACGGCAAACAAGCTGACATGGCGTTTGCCTGGAGCGAGTGGAACCAAGGCTTCGAGCCCTGGCGCTTCAATGTGCCGACCGATCGGTCCGCCGGGCCCGATGTCGTTGCCCAGACCATTTTCGACCGCACTCTGCTGCGTGCGGGCGAGACGGTGTCGATGAAGCACGTCGTGCGCACGCAAACCCTGGCGGGGCTGGGGTTGCCCAAGGATTTTCCAGGCACCATGGTCATCACCCATGTGGGCAGCGGCCAGACGTTCTCGCAAAAGCTGAAATGGCAGCGGACACCAACGGGCGGCATGGCGGCGGTCAGTCAGTTTGACATTCCCAAGGCGGCCAAGCTGGGGGAATACGACGTCGAGCTGCAGTTCGGCGCGGATCAAAGCAGGTCATTGCCCAGCGGCAGTTTCCGCGTGGAGGAATTCCGCCTGCCGGTGTTCACCGGCCGCATCACCGCGGCAGACGGTAAGCCGCTGATCCAGCCTAAAAATGTGCCCGTCTCGGTGCAGGTGAGCTATACCGCAGGCGGCCCCGCAGCCCATCTGCCGGTGAAGGTTTCGGCGCTGCTGAGTCGCACCGGGCCGCAGTTCGAGGGCTATGACGCCTTCCGCTTT
>CALBRU010000094.1 GCA_937927695.1 uncultured Thiomonas sp.
GACTTGGGGCAGACCACGAGGAGGCGCTGAACGTCGTAGCGCGCGGCCAGTTCGCCTGCGGGGTTGACCACCAGGGTGGAGTTGAGCACGCGGGTCGGGTCGGGGCTTTCCAGCGGCAGGGTGCCGCCGACGACCCACAGGCCGAGGCGGCGGGCGGTGCTGGCGAGAAAGTCTTGAATCGGGCCGCTGCCGGGTTTTTCGCGCACGCGCACTTTGTCGGCGTCGGTCTGGCCCATGAGGCAGAAATATTCGGGCAGCACGGCGAGGCGGGCGCCTTGGGCCGCGGCCTGTTCGAGCAGGCTTTGGGCGCGTTGCAGATTGGCGGCAACGGAGGTGCCGGAAACCATTTGAAGAGCGGCGATTTTCATGGGCGGGCTAGGGAAGGGCGGACCGCACAAGCTTACGTCAGGGCGTGGCTGGCGCGGCGTCTGCGGGTTTGGGGGCGTTCAGCGAGGCTTCGGTAACGATGGGGGTGAGCCAGGTGCCGGTGATGTCGTACACATGGGTGAAGGCGCGCGCCAGGGGTTCGCGGGCGATGTATTGCGCCAGGAAAGTGCCCAGACCGATGACGGGGTTGATCAGGGCATAGGCCAGCGAGGCGGCGCCCGCGTTGATGTTGGGCACGACGACCACGCGCAGATTCTGCGTTTCGGCGGCCAGGTTGGTGCTGCCTTCGATGCGCACCGAGGCGGCTACACCGCTCATGCGGAAGTCGCGGGTGGTGGCGATGCCACTGTTCACGCCCACGTCGGCGTCGACCTTGTCGAAGGCGAAGCCGGACGAGAACAGGTCGCGGAAATCCAGGGTGAAGCGGCGCGGCAGGCTTTGCAGACTGAGCACGCCCAGCAGCTTGGCGATGCCGGGGTCGGCCTTGAGAAATTGCCCCTGCCCGAGCTGCAGGTTGAACTGCCCGTCCAAACTGGGAAAGTCGAGACTCAGCGGCGAGCCCAGCCAGGCCAGATTGCCGGTGATGTCGCCCTTGCCGCCTTTGAGCAAACCCGGTTTGCCCAGGGTGGCGAGCAGGCTGCCGGCGTCGTGAATGGCGAGCTTGAACTGCATGGTGGTGCGCCGCGCAGGCGAGGCGGAATCGGCGCTGCCGGGCACGGTGAGTTGCGTGCCCACGGTGGCCCAGGCGCCGCTGCCGGTGAGCACGCCACCGGGCGCGGAGAGCTGGAAGTGGGTGAGCTGCCACACCTTGCTGTCATCAACCCGGCCGCGGTTGACGGCCTGCACTTCCAGGCGGGTGAAGTGGTGGCCGTGCAGATCGACGTTGTCGGCCACGATGTCCAGCGCAGGAATGCTCTTGGGTTGTTCATCGAGCAGGTTTTCCACGTCGGAGTCGCTCGATTTGGGCAGTTCCAGCCGTGCCAACCGGGCGCTCAGGGTGCCGGGGTTGTTGCCGCTGCCGATCTGCCAGCCGATATAGCCCGACATCTGGCGCGAGTTCACATTGGCCTGCAGCAGATCGCCGCTGCGGTTGCCGCCGACCACGACCTGATTGATCACGCGGTGCATCATCGTGAGGCGGCCAATGTCCAGCGCTGCGGTGGTGGGCAGCAGCCCGATCAGCCCGCGGTCACTGTTCGCACGAAACACCACGGGGGTCTGCGCCGAGGTGTCGGGCAGCAGGGGTTTGATTGCGGCTTCCCAGGCGTCGAGATCGAGCAGCGGCAGTTGCACATTGGCCTGCACGCCGGAGCTGGGTTGCGGCAGCGCGGCCTGCGGGCCGATGGCCAGTGCGCCGCTGAGCACGCGGAATTCTTCTGCCGACACGCCCGAGCCCGCTGCCGTGGGCAGCGGATCTTCCAGCGCGTAGCGGGCGCGGGCGATGCCGCCCAGGTCGATCTGCACCGTATTGCGGCGGGCGTCATTCGGGCCAGCGGGCAGCGGGCTGCGGGTGTAGAGCAGCGACTCGGGTGCGTCCGCGGGTTTGCCCAGCGGCGGCGGCAGGTTGATGGCGACCCCCGCCAGATTGCTGCGCAGTTCCAGCGTGGGCTCCGGTGAGGTGCTGAGCTGCGCGGCTCCGGAGGGGCTGGCGCTGCGACGCGGCTGGGTGATGCGCAGGGTGTAGGTGGACTGGCCCTGCAACACTTTGCCCAGCGTCTGCATCCACTGCGGCTGGGCGGCGCGCAGCCCGGCGCTGCTGAAGCCGCCGCTGGCCTGCAATTGCAGCGGCTCGCCCGATTGCTGGCCGCCGCTGAGTTGCACCGCGCCGCCCAGCACATCGGGGGCTTTGAGCGCTACACGGAAGCCGTCGTGGGTGAAATCGACCGTGCCGCGAACCTGGTTGAACCGGGGCAGATCGCGGCTCCACAGCACGTCCACGCCTTGCAGTGTGGCCTGTCCCTTGACCGTGGCAGCCTCCATGTCGCCGAGCGGGAGCTTGAGGGCGATGTCCAGCGCCATCGGCCCTTGCGCCTGGACGTGGTCGAACACGCCGCCGAGTTGCCGGTTGATCGGGCTGTCGAGCAGGTAGCGCAGCGCATCGCTGGCGGGCGCCTGCGCCTTGCCGCTGATGCTCAGCACGCCGTGGTTGAAGCTGGGCAGGCTGCCATTGACCGCACTGAGCCGCGCGCCATACGCCTGGGCCGAGGCGTTGCGCACTTCGAGGCTATGCGAGGTGATATGCAGCTGGCCGCTGACCTGGGTGAGTTCCGGCCACTGCGCATTGGCGTGCACCGTGGCGGCGCTGGCGGTCTGCCCCGGCGGCAACAGGCTGTGCGGCGCGTAGTTGAGCACGCCGTCCTCGATTTGCGCGTTCACCTCGAAGGTGCCGCCCTTGGCCGGAACGTCGAAGGGGAAGTCTTCGAGCGGGCCCTTGACCGCAAATTCCACGTTCTGCGCCCTGCCCGCGGCGATGGCGCTGCGCAGGTAATCGCGGGTGTGCAGGGGAATGTCGATGGGCAGATAGCGCCACACCGCGCGGGCGTCTGCGCGGCTGAGCTGCCCCTGCAGGTCGATGCCGCCCATGCCTTTGGCCGCGCTGCGCCAGCTCAGTGTGGCCTGGCCCGCAGCATCGGCGTTGGCGAAATCCAGGCGCTGGGTGCTGA
>CALBRU010000095.1 GCA_937927695.1 uncultured Thiomonas sp.
ATTGCCCAATTGCATTTGGCCCCAGAGGCATTAGCATCGTTTCCGTTTGTAACAACACAGCCACGGAGATCGATCATGACTCGCAGCCCCACCTCCCCCGCTCGCCGCCGCGTTCTTGCTCTCGCTGGCAGAGCCGCTTTGCTCTCCCCGCTTGCCCTGCGCCCTGCGTTTGCGGCCGAGTACCTCACCATCGCCACCGGCGGCACCAGCGGCGTGTACTACCCGCTGGGCGTGGCGCTCTCACAGATCTACACCAAGGCCATACCCGCAGCCAAGAGTTCAGTCCAGGCGACCAAGGGTTCGGTGGAAAACCTCAATCTGCTCGAAGCAGGCCGCGCCGAGTTGGGTTTCTCCCTGGGCGATTCGCTGTCGGACGCCTGGAAAGGCGAGGCCGACGCCGGGTTCAAAGCCCCGCTGAAAAAGCTGCGCACCATGGCGGCGATCTACTCCAATTATGTGCAGATCGTGGCGCGTGAAGATTCGGGCATCAAAACCTTGGCCGATCTGAAAGGCAAAAGCATATCGGTGGGTGCACCGAAGAGCGGCACCGAACTCAACGCCCGTGCCTTGATCAAGGCTGCAGGGCTGAGCTACAAAGATTTTTCCAAGGTGGAATACCTGCCCTTCGGTGAGTCGGTGGAACTGATGAAAAACCGCCAGCTCGACGCCACGCTGCAATCGGCCGGGCTGGGCGTGTCTTCGTTGCGCGATTTGGCTGCATCGCAAAAAATCGTGGTGGTTCCCGTGCCTGCCGACATCATCGCCAAGGTGGGCGATCCGGCCTATCAAAGCGGGGTCATTCCGGCGAACACTTATGAAGGCCAGACCTCCGCGGTGCCGACGGCGCGCATCCAGAACTTCCTCGTCACCCGCGAAGGACTGAGCGAAGAACTGGTCTATCAGATGACCAAGGCGATGTTCACCCACCTGCCCGAACTCGTGGCGGCGCACGCCGCGGCCAAGGGCATCAGCCTCAAGGACGCGCCGCTCAATTCACCAGTGCCGCTGCACCCCGGCGCGGCCAAGTACTACCGCGAAGCGGGTGTGCTGAAGTAAACCGGCACGGCATTTTCGCCTTGGCCCGCCAGCGCGGGCCGTCTCATCTATCGTGTGGCGACGCCACGAGCGACCTTCACACGCATCGGACTCCAGCCATGAGCACCATTGCCGACGATCTGATCCATGCCTCCTCCGAGCCCCACGCTGACGGCGGCCATCAGCGCAGCTTATCCGGCCTTGCCCAGCGCGCCGTCATGGCGGCGGCGCTGGCGTTTTCGGCCTATCAGCTCGTCGTGGCGGCTTTTCACCCGCTATCGAGCCTGGTGATGCGCTCGCTGCATGTGGGCTTTCTGATGTTGCTGGTGTTCTGGGTCGTGCCGGCGCTCAAGCGCGGGAGCTGGATGCACCGCATTCCGTGGTTCGACTGGCTGCTGGGCGCTGCGGCCTTCGGACTCGGGCTTTATCACTGGTTTTTCGAAGCCGACCTGATTCAGCGCAGCGGCGACCCGACGCTCACCGACCTCTGGGTCGGCGCGGCGGTGGTGATGCTGCTGTTCGAGGCGGCACGGCGCAGCCTGGGTCTGGCGCTGCCGCTGGTGTGCGCGGCCTTTCTGCTCTACGGCCTGTTCGGGCAATACCTGCCTGATGTCATCAGCCACCGCGGCTACGGGCTCGACCAGATCATCGGTCAGCTCTATCTCGGCACCGAAGGCATCTACGGCATTCCCACCCTGGTGTCGGCCACCTATATTTTTCTGTTCATTCTGTTCGGCGCATTTCTCGAACACGCCGGCATGATTCGGCTGTTTAACGCGCTGGCGCTGGGGCTGGTGGGCAAGGCGCGCGGCGGCCCGGCCAAGGTGGCCGTCATCTCCTCGGGGCTGATGGGGACCATCTCCGGCTCGGGCGTGGCCAATGTACTCACCGTGGGGCAGTTCACCATTCCGCTGATGAAGCGCTTCGGCTACTCATCGGTGTTCGCCGGGGCGGTGGAAGCAACGGCCAGCATGGGCGGGCAGATCATGCCGCCGGTCATGGGCGCGGTGGCCTTCATCATGGCCGAAACCCTCAATGTGCCGTATGCCGACATCGTCAAGGCGGCCATCATTCCGGCTGCGCTGTATTACCTCACCGCATTCTGGATGGTGCATCTGGAAGCGGGGCGTAAAAAACTGCTCGGTCTGCCTGCCGACCAGATTCCCAACCCTTGGAAGGCGCTGAAGGAAAACTGGCATCTGGCGCTGCCGCTGGCCGCGCTGGTGTGGATGCTGTTCCACGGTTTCACCCCCATGTTCGCCGGCATGATGGGGCTGTCGCTCACCGCCATTCTGCTGCTCGGCGCGGCGATTGCGGCCCGCATCTCGCACACGGCGTTTCGCCTGGTGTTCTGGTTTGCCTGCGGTCTGGGCGCGGCGGCGTTTCTGCAGTTCGGCATCCTGCCGGTGCTGGGGGTCATTGCGGCGCTGGTCGCCATCAACTTGGTGGTCAAGGGCGGACATCAGACGCTGCGCGTGTTGAGCGACAGTCTGATCGACGGCGCGCGCCAAGCGCTGCCGGTGGGCATCGCCTGCGCCATCGTCGGCGTGATCGTCGGTGTGCTCACCCTCACCGGCGCGGCCACGAGCTTTGCCGGGTTCATCGTGGACATCGGCGCGCACAGCCTGCTGCTGTCGCTGCTGCTCACCATGCTGGTCTGCCTGGTGCTGGGCATGGGCATTCCCACCATCCCGAACTACATCATCACCAGTTCGATCGCCGCGCCCGCCCTGCTCAAACTGGGCGTGCCGCTGATCGTCAGCCATATGTTCGTGTTCTATTTCGGCATCATGGCCGACCTGACCCCCCCGGTGGCGCTGGCCGCATTCGCCGCCGCCTCGGTGGCCAAGGCGTCGCCCATGCGCATCGGCTTCAAGGCCACACAGATCGCACTGGCGGGCTTCGTTGTGCCGTATATGGCGGTGTACGACCCGCAGCTCATGCTGCAGGGCGACTGGACCTGGCTGGGTGTGGCCTATGTGACGTCCAAGGCCATTTTGGCCATTGTGCTGTGGGGTGCGGTGGCCGTGGGCTATCTGCGCGCCAACATGACCGTACTGGAGCGTCTGCTGGCCTTTGCCGCTGCGGCACTGCTGATCACAGCGCTGCCAATGACCGATGAAGCCGGATTCGCCCTCGCCGCGGCGGTGCTGCTGTGGCATGGTCTGCGCACGCGGGGCCAAGCCACACTGGCCAGCGCCTGAGGCCCGCCTGAGCCCCTAAAGGTCTTGCCTTAGAGCAACACCTTCTGCCAAAACTGCGCCCGGCCATGCGCTGGGTCCAGCGCGTAGGTCTCGAAACCGAAGCGGCGATAGCTGGCGATGGCTGCCGCGTTGCCCTCGAGCACTTCCAGGGTGAGCTTGCCGCAGCCCCGAAGGCGCGACACGTCTTCCACCCGCTGCAGCAGGCGGCGCGACAGGCCCTGGCCACGGTAGGCCGACTCCACATACACGTCGTGCACGTTCATCAGCGGCCGGGCCATGAAGGTGGAAAAGCCCTCGAAGCAGTTGATGAGCGCAACGGGAGTGGCGCCGTCGAACGCGAGTACGCCAAAATAGTCCGCGCGTTCGCGCAGGCGCTGTACCAGCACGGCCTTGACCTCGGGGGCGAGGTCTTCGCCGCTCCCCATCGGATCGCGGGCGTAGCGGGAAATGAGTTCCAGCACCGCGCGGGCATGCTCAGGAAGGGACAAATCGACATCGACAAGGGTGATCACGCTGCACATCTCCAATGCAAACGGGGCGCCTTCGCGACGCCCCGTGTTGGCTGAAATGGTAGCGCGAGGCAGGTTCAGCTTATTTTTTGATGTCGCCGCAGGCCACGTACTTCTTCAGGTCCTGCGCGCTTTCATGCACGTTGATGGCCATGGGCTCCTTGAACAGATCGTCCATGCTGACGGACGGCAGCTTGGTGACCGACTTGCCATCCACTACGTTTTCCAGCGGATATTTGGGAACCGGGTTGAGGTTGGCGCAGGTGCCGGGGTGAATATGGTCCGGCTGCGCCACGCCTTTGGGTCCGCCCTTGATATGGACGGTGACTTCGATGCCCTTGCCCATGGGCTTGATCAGGGCGTAGCCGGTTTCGCCGGAATTATTCTGGGCGGCAAGCTCAATCTTCAGCTCGTGCGGCATGGTGGAGGCAAAGGCTGGTGCGGCGGCAAAGCCGAGCAGGGCCAGGGAGAGTGCAAGTTTGTGCATGGTGAACTCCAGAGAAAAGTGCATTGATCAGGGAAACACCGCGCGCTTTGCGGCGCAAAAGTGCTTTGCGAAGCTTAATGAGCCGCGCATCTCCATGCTGGTCCGTCTGGTATTGCGTGGTGCAGGGTGTTTTGCGCCGCCACGCCGCCGTTACTATCGCCGCATGGCTCTTCAACTGTTCGGTATTCCGGTTTCTCGCGGCATGGCCATCGGGCGTGCCGTCATCCTCGCTTCGGCCCGGCTTGACGTGGCGCATTACTTCGTCGACCCCGGCACGGAAGAGACGGAAATTGAGCGCCTGCGAGCCGCGCGCCGCGCCGTGCGCGCCGAACTCGACACCCTCAAGGCTGATCTGCCCCCTGATGCCCCGGCCGAAATGGCGGCCTTCATCGATGTGCACAAAATGCTGCTCGATGACCGACAGATGGCGCTCGACACCATCACCTGGATACGCCAGCGCCGCTACAACGCCGAGTGGGCGCTCACCGCCCAGCTCGACGTCATTTCGCGCAATTTCGAGGAAATGGACGACGCCTATCTGCGCGAACGCATCGCCGACGTCGAGCAGGTGGTCGAACGCGTGCTGCGCGCGCTTCGAGGCAGCGCCGGGCTGGCCCGCTCGGCCAGCGGCAACGGCGATCTGGTGCTCATCGCCCACGACATCGCCCCGGCCGACATGCTGCAGTTCAAGACCGGGGTGTTCCGCGGCTTCGTCACCGATGTGGGCGGCAAGACTTCGCACACCGCCATCGTCGCCCGCAGCCTGGATATTCCCGCCGTGGTCGGGGCGCGCTCGGCGGGCAGCCTGATCCGGCAGGACGATCTGGTCATCATCGACGGCGACAGCGGCCTGCTCATCGTCGATCCGTCCCCCGTCATTCTTGAAGACTATCGCCTGCGCCAGCAGGAGTCGCAGCTCGCCCGCGAACGGCTCAAGCGCCTGAAATTTACCCCGGCGCGCACGCTCAACGCCGAGCCAGTGGAGTTACTCGCCAATATCGAACAGCCCGAAGACTGCGCGCCCGCGCTTGAAGCCGGTGCGATGGGCGTGGGCCTGTTCCGCACGGAATTCCTGTTCATGAATCGTGGCGACCATCTGCCCGGCGAAGACGAGCAGTACGCCGCGTACAGCCGCGTGATGCAGGCCATGCAGGGCAAACCGGTCACCATCCGCACCATCGACATCGGCTCGGACAAACCGCTCGACGCCGAAGACTATCGCGACGGCGAGTTCACCCACCTCAACCCGGCGCTGGGGCTGCGCGCCATTCGCTACAGCCTGTCCGACCCAGCGATGTTCCGCATGCAGTTGCGCGCCTTGCTGCGCGCCGCCGTGCTCGGGCCGCTGAAGGTGCTCATCCCCATGGTGGCGCACGCCAGCGAAATCCGCCAGACCCTTGCCGAACTCAACAAGGCCCGCGCCGAACTCGATGCCAAGGGCGTTTCATACGGCCCGGTGGAAGTGGGCGCAATGATCGAAGTGCCGGGCGCCGCGTTGGCGCTTCCCTTGTTCCTACGGCATTTCGACTTTCTCTCGGTCGGCACCAACGACCTGGTGCAATACACCCTGGCCATCGACCGCGCCGATGAGAGCGTCGCCAACCTCTACGACCCGCTGCATCCTGCAGTGCTCAACCTGTTGGCGCAGATCATTACCCAGACCCGCGCCGCGGCCGCCTGGAAGGGCCGCCCGGTGGAAGTGAGCGTGTGCGGCGAAATGGCAGGCGACCCGACCATGACCCGCCTGCTGCTGGGCATGGGCCTGCGCAGCTTTTCCATGCATCCGTCGCAAATCCTCGCGGTCAAGCAAGAGGTGCTGCGCGCCGACCCCGACAAACTCACGCCGCTGGTACAGACCGTGCTGTCGAGCTTCGAGCCCGAAGAACTGCAGGCGGCGCTCGCGGCTTTGGGCTAAAGACCTGCGGGTACCTGTCGAGCCAGGGCCAGTCTTCACCTGCAGACCTCCTGACGCCCTTTTCTCCGACCGATCCCGTGCGCTTCGCCTCGACTCATTTCCGCCTACGCCGCATCATCAGCCAGCAAGCCGCCGTTTGTTTGCTCGGCGCCGCGCTGTCCGGCGCGCCGGTCTGGGCGCAAGGCGCTGACACCCGCGCCCCCGGCTACGCCAGCAGCCTGCCCACCTTGGGTGACCCGGCGCAGGGCAGCCTGTCTTCGGTACAGGAAAAACGTCTGGGCGAAATCATCATGCGAGAAATGCGCCAGGAGCCCGACTACCTGCACGACAGCCTGCTGCGCGACTATCTGCAGGCCATCATCGACCGCCTCACGCCCGCTGCCCGGCGCACCGCCGAGATGGAGGCGCCCGCGCACTTTCGCGTGTTTCTGCTGCGCGACCGCAGCTTCAACGCCTTTGCCCTGCCCGGCGGCTGGATCGGGGTGCACACCGGGCTGATCATCGACGCGCAATCGCACGATCAAGTGGCGGCCGTGTTCGCCCATGAAATGTCGCACATTACCCAGCGACACATCGCCCAGCGGCTGGCGCAGATGGGCCGCGACAGACTGCTGAGCATCGGCTCGCTGCTGCTGGCCGTCGCCGCCGCCAGCGCGGGGCAGGATCAGGCCGCGCAAGGTCTGGCGATGGGCGGGCAGGCCGCAGCCATCGACAGAGCCCTGCGTTTTTCGCGCAGCAACGAGCGCGACGCCGACCGCACCGGTGAAGAGGTGCTGGCGGAATCGGGCTATCCACCGCAGGCCATGGCCAGCATGCTGCTGCGGCTGCAAAACCTCTCCCGGCTCGACGACTCCGATGTACTGGCCTTCCTGCAGACGCACCCGCTGACCAGCGAGCGCATCGCCGACGCCCAGGCGCGCGGCGGCAGCCAGCCCCTGCCACCCGACCACGATCTGATGTTCTGGCTCATGCACGCCCGCGCCCGCGCGCTCACCCCCACCAAGCGCGATGCCATGCAGCGCGAGGAAAAGCGCTTCAGCGCCGACAAAGCCGCCTTCCCCGCCCAGCAGGCCGCCACCGCCTACGGCCAGGCCGTGTTGCTGCAAAGGCTGGGACAGTTTGACGCCGCCGCGGCGGCGCTTGCGCGGGCGCAAGCTGCGGCTGCCAGTGCCCCGGCCGCCGAGCGTCTGCCCCTCGATCTGCTTCAGACCGAATTGCTGCTGGAGCATCAGCCCGCGCAGGCAGCCGATGCAGCCCGTGCGCTTTACCGCCAGTTTCCGCAGTCCACCGCCGCCCGGCATCTGTTGGCGCGCTGCCTGCTGGCTTTGCCCGATAAAAAATTGGCGCGAGAGTTTCTGCGCCAGCAGACCGTGGCGCATCCACAAGACATCGTGTTGTGGCAAGACCAGGCCCGCGCCGAGGCCGCCCTGGGCGCCTTTGCGGCGCAACATCGCGCCACGGCCGAGGCTTACGCACTGCAAGGAAAAACCGAAGCGGCCATCGAACAACTGCACATTGCGCAGCGCACGCCGGGTGCGGATTACTTTGAGGCATCGATCATCAACGCCCGTCTGCGCGCCCTCGAACAAGCGCACGCCCAGCAAAAACAGATCGACAAGACGCTGCCACAGTGAACGCCGCGCCAGAGCAATCGAATCTGCCGCGCAAGGATAATGCCGCGCATGGCTGCGCCTTCACCGACCTCCCCTGCCCCGACCTCCGTGTCTGACCGATTCCCGCTATCGCAATCGCTTGCCCTTGGCCTGCTTGGGCTGGCCATGTTGCTGCCACTGATCTGGCCTTTCGATCCGGGCGTGGTAGCCAAGATGGGCACCACACTGGTTGCCGCCGCGCTCTGGGCCACAGTGTTTCTCGCCGCCGCCTGGAGCGGCCTGACGCCGCGCTTCGGCCTGGCGGCGCTCGGCTTTGGCGTGGCCGCTGCCGTGGTCGGCCTGCAGACACTCAGCGGGCAACTCGCCTATCCCAGCCAGGGCGCGATCACCGTGGCGGTGTTGTTGAGCGCAGCGCTGATCGCCGGGCTGGGCAACGCCGCCGTGCGTCGCCCGGTCAAAGGTATGAACGAACACCCCTGGCTCGACGTGGCCGCGGCCGGGCTGCTGCTGCAAGGGCTGATTCAGGTGCTGTTCGGACTGGTGCAGTTCGCCCTCTGGCAGATGCCGTCGCTGGCCGCCTGGCTGGCGTCGCATGCACCGCTGTACTCCGACCTCATCAGCTACCCCTCGACCGGACGGGTGTTCGGCAATCTGCGGCAACCCAATCATTACGCCACCGCCGCCGCGC
>CALBRU010000096.1 GCA_937927695.1 uncultured Thiomonas sp.
ACCTGCGCCGCGAGCAGGATCTCGATCTCAAAACTTTCGGCATTCGGTTCGACAATTATTACCTCGAATCCAGCCTCTACACCGATGGACGGGTGCAAGACGCGGTGCAGCGCTTGCAGGCCTCGGGCCACACCTACGAGCAGGACGGCGCGTTGTGGTTGCGCACGACGCAATACGGTGACGACAAGGACCGTGTGATGCGCAAGTCCGACGGCACCTACACCTATTTCGTTCCCGATGTGGCCTACCACTTGGCCAAATGGCAGCGCGGGTTTCA
This sequence comes from uncultured Thiomonas sp., assembly GCA_937927695.1. GTDB lineage: Bacteria > Pseudomonadota > Gammaproteobacteria > Burkholderiales > Burkholderiaceae_C > Thiomonas. The sequence continues at coordinate 278 of CALBRU010000096.1, forward strand.
CCGCGCGGTGAACATTCAGGGCTCGGATCATCACGGCACCATCGCGCGGGTGCGCGCCGGGCTGCAGGCGCTCGACCTCGGTATTCCCGCCGGCTATCCCGACTATGTGCTGCACAAAATGGTCACGGTGATGCGGGGCGGGCAGGAGGTGAAAATCTCCAAGCGCGCAGGCAGCTATGTGACCGTGCGCGACCTGATCGAATGGTCGGGCGGCGTGCGCGACGACATGAGCGACGAGGAGCGTCAGGTGGCTTTGCAGCGAGGGCGAGACGCCGTGCGCTTTTTCCTGGTCTCGCGCAAGGCCGATACCGAATTCGTGTTCGACGTCGATCTGGCCCTGGCGCAAAACGACGAAAACCCGGTTTACTACGTGCAATATGCCCACGCCCGGGTGAACTCGGTGTTCGAGCAATGGGCCGCTCGCGCCCCGCAAGAGGCTGCGCAGCCTGCGCTAATCGAGCAAGCCGACTTGTCGCTGCTGACTGCGCCGCGCGAACGGGCGCTGCAACTCACGCTTGCGCGCTATCCGCAAGTCTTGGCCGCAGCGGCACAGGAACTGGCGCCGCATCAGGTGGCCTTCTATCTGCGCGATCTGGCCGCCGATTTCCACGCTTTTTACAACGCCGAACGCGTGCTGGTCGACGAACTTCCCTTGCGGCATGCGCGTCTGCGCCTGCTGCGTGCCGTGCGTCAGGTGATGCACAATGCACTGGCCGTGCTCGGCGTGAGCGCGCCGCAGCGCATGTAAGCGCCACGGCGCGTCCGCAGGGCTCCATCGACAACGCACATTCCTGTCTTCCATGTCTAAACGCACCACACTTCGCGGCCAGTTCGGCGGCACCGTGATCGGCCTGATCGTCGGTCTGGTCATCGGCCTGGGTATCGCCCTCGGCGTCGCCCTCTACATCACCAAGGCGCCGCTGCCCTTCATGAATCGATTCCAGGAGCGCCCCGCCAGTGCGGCTTCCGGGGCCAGTAACTGGAATCCCAATCAGGGCTTGAGCGGCGCAACCGCAGCGCCGCCGGCGGGCAGCGGTTCCATGCCCGTGACGGTGGCGAGCAAGCCGCTGTCTCCTCAGGCGCTGGCCAAACTGGGGCAGCCCGCTGCGGGCGCCTCACAGGCGGCACTTGCGCCGACGACGGGTGGCGTAACAATCCCGGCCGCCCCAACCAAACCGGCCGCCCAAGGCCCTGTGCAGTATGTGCTGCAGGTCGGGGCGTACAGCACGCGCGAAGACGCCGAGCGTCAGCGCGCCAAGGTGGCTCTGATCGGTCAGGAAGCGCATGTGGACGAGCGCGTTGTCAACGGGCGCACCCTGTATCGCGTTCGAGTGGGGCCGTTCACCTCGGCGCAGCAGGCCGAGCAGACGCAGAAACTTCTGGGCGATAACGGGGTTCAAACCGCCCTGATGCGCACCGGTTCATAAAAACCCTATTCAGATCTTCAAACCAAAGGACGACTCATGTTTCAACGCTGGCTTTCCGTGGTGTTCATGGTGTTTTCAATGGGCTTTCTTGCCGCAAGCGCGCAGGCGCAGACGCCCGCCAAGAGCAGCCCCTTCAACGAGGGCTTTGCCTACAACCGCCTGGCTGTGCCGCAGCCGGTGAGCCCGTCGGACAAAATCGTGGTCTACGAGTTTTTCTGGTACGACTGCCCGCACTGCGCCGACTTCGATCCTCTGCTCGAAGCCTGGCAGAAAAAACTGCCCGCCGGAGTGGTGCTCGAGCGCGTGCCCGTCGCTTTTTCTCCCCAGTTCGTGCCGCAACAGCATCTCTATTACGCACTGAAGGCGCTGGGCAAGCTCAACGATGCGATGCAGGCCAAGATTTTCAACGCCATCCACAAACAGCACATTCCTCTGGGCACGGCCGAACAGATGGCCAACTGGCTGGCGCAGCAGGGCATTCCCAAAAAGGCGTTCCTGGATGCCTACAACTCGTTCGGCGTGAATGCGCAAGTCCGGCAGGCCACGCAAATGGTGACGGACTATCAGATCGGCGGGGTGCCGACCATGGCGGTTCAGGGCACTTACACCACTTCTGCGGCGCTGCCTGAAGCCAACAACAACAAGAAGGTGCTTGAGGTCGTGGACTACCTGATCAAGAAGGTGCAGGCGGAGAAGAAATAAGCGAGTAAGCGCGTCGCCCTGCCTCATCTCGACCCTGCCCGCATACCGCGGGCAGTGTTTTTTGAGCCCCGCAAAATTGCTGCGAAATAGCCTGAACAGGCCCTAGAATGGCTCGACGAAAGCAAAACCCATGCCGATGAAACGAGTGGCCCGAATCCTGTTGTTGACCCTGCTGTGTGCGCCGAGCTTGGCGCTGCCCGTGCTTGCGGCGCAGACCGATCGGAATCAGCCGATTCACATCGAGGCCGACGCCATGCGGTACGACGACGTGCACCAGACCAGCGTGTTCACCGGCAACGTGGTCGTCACCAAGGGTTCTCTGGTTCTGCGCGCCGCCACGGTCGATGTGCGTCAGGCGCCGGACGGCTATCAGTACGCGACGGCGATCGCCGCTCCGGGCCAGTTGGCCACCTTCCAGCAACAACTCGATGCGGTGCCCGGCCAGCCCACGCAAACAATGGACGGCGCCGCGCAGCGTATCGAATACGACGGCAAGACCGATGTGGTGACGCTGCGCGGCCAAGCCATGCTCAGCCGGTTGATCGACGGCAAGTTGGCCGACCGCAGCCAGGGCAATGTGATTGCCTATAACCAGATCACCGATGTGTTTACCGTCGAAGGCGGAGCGCAGGGTGCTACGGCC
>CALBRU010000097.1 GCA_937927695.1 uncultured Thiomonas sp.
GGTCGCATCCACGCCGGGGTGCAACTGCCGTCCACCCGCGATCTGGCGCGCGACCTGAATCTTTCGCGCAATACGGTGATGTCGGCCATCAACCAGCTCACGGCGGAAGGCTACCTCACCGCGCGTCAGGGCAGCGGCACTTTCGTCTCCGAGACCCTGCCGGAACTCGGCCCGCTGAGCCCGGCGCGGGGTCGCAAGCTGGCGCAGGTCGCCAGCGCGGACAGCGGCTCGCCGCGCGAACTCTCGCAGCGGGGCCAATTGCTCACCGCGCAGTCGGGCTCGGCGGACTTTGAGGTGCAGCCGTTCGCGCCGGGCGAAATCGAGTTTGCCGAATTCCCGATCCAGCTCTGGCAAAAGCTGCAGGCCAAGTATTGGCGCAGCCTCGACCGCGACCTGCTCGACTACGGCCAGGAAGGCGGCTATATGCCGCTGCGCGTGGCGATTGCGCAGTACCTCAGCCTGTCGCGCTCGGTGCGGGTGACGCCCGAGCAGGTGCTCATTACCTCGGGCACGCAGCAATCGCTCGATCTGGCCGCGCGCCTGCTCACCGATCACGGCGACGAGGCCTGGGTGGAAGACCCCTGCTACTGGGGCGCGCGCCGGGCGCTGCAGGCCGCCGGGCTCAAGCTCAAGCCGATCGCGGTGGATTTGGAGGGCATGGCGCCGTCGGCGGCCGACTGGCAGCAGGGCCGGCCACGGCTGATCTACGTCACGCCCTCACATCAATATCCGCTCGGCCATGTGATGAGCCTGCAGCGCCGCCGCGCTCTGCTGCAATTCGCCGCGCAACAGCGCTGCTGGATTTTTGAGGACGATTACGACAGTGAATTCCGCTTCGGCGGCCGCCCCTACGCCAGCCTGCAGGGGCTGGACGATCACGCCCAGGTGCTTTACTCAGGCACCTTCTCCAAGGTGATGTACCCCGGCATCCGCCTGGGCTATCTGGTGGTGCCGACCGATCTGCTGCCCGCCTTCAACACCGGGCTCTACGACCTGTACCGCCCGGGTCAGCTCATGCTGCAGGCCGCTCTGACCGACTTCATCACCGAAGGCCATCTCAACACGCTCATCCGCCGTCTGCGCGTGGCTTATCAGTCGCGGCGCGACGAATTGGCGCGGCGGATTCAGCTCTGCTTGGGCGACCGGGTGCAGATCTCCGGCCAGGAGTCCGGCCTGCATCTTTGTTTGCTGTTCAATACGCCCGATGTGGACGACGAGGCCATCGCCCGCGCCGCCGATGCCCATGGCATGACGGTGCGGCCGCTCTCGCGCTATTACCTCGGCGCACCGCAGCGTCGCGGGCTGATCCTCGGCTATGCCTATGTGCCCACCGAACGCGTACCGCCCTGGGCGCAGAAACTATGCATGCTCATACGCAGTCAGCTTCCCGGCTGAAAACGCAATCAGGCAGCGTGGGCCACGCCCGCCAGTTGCTCCATCCGGGTCTTGTCGTCGCGCAAGGCGGCCGCATCACCCGAAAAGACAATCTCGCCTTCAGACAGCACATAGGCGCGGTCAGCCAGTTGCAGCGCGAGAAAGGCGTTCTGCTCAACCAGCAGCACAGAAATTCCTTCATCCTTCATGCGCCCCACCGTGCGCATCACCTCCTGCACGATCACTGGCGCCAAACCCTGCGAAGGTTCGTCAAGGATGAGCAGCTTGGGGTTGAGCAGCAGCGCGCGCGCAATGGACAGCATCTCCTGCTCGCCGCCTGAAAGGCGCCCGCCTTTGCTGGTTCGGCGTTCGTGCAGACGTGGAAAGAGTTGGTACACGCTATCAATATTCCAGCGCCCCGGCGTTTCGTGCACCACCAGCAGGTTTTCGTGCACCGTGAGGTGCCCGAAAATCTTGCGCCCCTCGGGCACATAACCCACGCCGAGGCCCGCAATGCGGTGCGGCGAGGCGCCGGTCATGTCCTTGCCGAAGAATTTGATCTTGCCCTGGCGCGGCGGCGTCAGCCCCATGACCGAGCGCATCGTCGTGGTCTTGCCAGCGCCATTGCGGCCCAGCAGCGCGACGAGTTCGCCTTCGCCCACGGTCATCGACACGCCTTTGAGAATATGGCTTTTGTCGTAGTAGGTATGAATGTTGTCGAGTTCGAGAACGGCGGTCATAAGCGGAGAGTCCTGTGGAGATGTCGGCTTGGGTCAGGGCGGTCAGGCCGCTTGACCCAGATAAGCCGCCTGCACCCGTGCGTTGTTGGCAATTTCATCGGCCGTGCCCTCGGCGAGCAGCGTGCCGTTGTCGAGCACGGTGATGCGATCGGCGATGCCGAACACGATTTCCATGTCATGCTCCACGAACAGCGTGGCGATGCCCTGGTTTTTGTTCAGATCACGGATCAGCGCGGTCATATGATGCGTCTCTTCATCTCCCATCCCGGCGGTGGGCTCGTCGAGCAGCAGCAGCTTGGGACGGCGGGCCAAGGCAATGCCCACCTCGACCACCCTTTGGTCGCCGTGTGACATCTCCCCCGTCACCCGGTCCGCTTTGCCGCTGATTTTCACCAGATGCATCAACTCATCCACCTGATCGTCGATGCGTTTACGCAGGGCGCGCCCCATCCAGGGACGCAGGTTCACGCCCTGTGCCACCTCAACGGCAATGCGCAGGTTTTCATACACCGTAAGCGAGCGGAAGATCTCGGTGATCTGGAAAGTGCGGATGATGCCGCGCTTGACCAGCTCACCGGGATTGACCGTCTGGATGGGCCTGCCGTCAAAAGTGATCTGCCCTTCACTCGGCGGGAAAAACCCGCTGATCAAGTTGAACAGCGTGGTCTTTCCCGCGCCGTTAGGGCCAATGACCGCGCGCAACTCTCCGGGCTGCACCTCGATGGAAATGTCGGTCAGCGCCTTGAGGGCGCCAAAGCGGCGTGAGACGTTGTGCAACTGCAGCAAGCTCATGATGTCTTCCCCTTGCGCTGCAAAAATCCCATCACACCCAGCGGGAAAAACAGTACCGACAGCACGAAGATCAGGCCGATGACGGACATCCAGTTGTCAGTCACCGAGCTGGCGTAATCCCGCACCAGCACGAAGATGGCCGCCCCGACCAGTGGCCCCCAGAAGTTGCGCATTCCGCCCAGCACCGCAATCACCACCAAGTCGCCTGAAAAGGTGTAGTTCAAAGTGTTGGGCGAGGTGAAGTTGTCGAGCAAGGCGTTAAGACCGCCGGCCAGCGCCACGATCAGGCCAGACAGCGCGAAGGAAATCGCCGCATAGCGCTGCACCGGCAAGCCGAGAAAGGTCAGCCGCTTCTGGTTTTCGCGGATGGCCACAAAAGTGTGTCCCAGCGGAGAGTTCAGCACGATCCACAGCACCAGGGCGCCCAGCGCGAAGCAGGCCACGACGAGGTAATAAAAGCCCAGAGAGCCCATCGTCCAGTCGAACCCAAACAGATGCAGGGTGTGCCGGGAAAATCCGGTGAGCCCGTCATAGCCCCCGGTCACCGCCTGCCAGCGGATGGCGA
>CALBRU010000098.1 GCA_937927695.1 uncultured Thiomonas sp.
GCTATGGGCTTGGGCGGGGCTCACCGCCTTCAGCCTGCTGATGATGGTGGCGTATCCGCTGGTGATAGCGCCGTTGTTCAACAAGTTTCAGCCGCTGCCCGACGGCGAGGTGAAAACCCGCGCGCAGGCGCTCATGCAGCGCTGTGACTTTGCGTTGTCCGGCCTGTTCGTCATGGACGGTTCGCGTCGCAGCGCGCACGCTAACGCCTACTTCACCGGCATGGGCGCGGCGCGGCGCGTGGTGCTGTTCGACACCCTGCTCGGCCAGCTCAGCCCGGCGCAGATCGAAGGCGTGCTGGCGCACGAGGTCGGGCACTACAAGCGCCATCACATTCTCAAGCGCATGGGGGTGATGTTCGGGGTCAGTCTGGCGGGCTTTGCGCTGCTGGGCTGGCTGTCCAACCAGGTGTGGTTCTACGTCGGCCTGGGTGTCATGCCCAATCTGTTCGCCCCCAACCATGCGCTCGCGCTCATTCTGTTCAGCCTGACGCTGCCGGTCTTCGGGGTGTTTTTCTCCCCGCTAGGTGCGGCGACTTCGCGCAAACATGAATTCGAGGCCGACGCCTACGCGGCCCAGCACAGCGACGCCCGCGCGCTGGGTGAAGCCCTCGTCACCCTCTACCGCGACAATGCCAGCACGCTGACGCCCGACCCCGTCTATGTGCGCTTTTATTACAGCCACCCGCCCGCCCTGCAGCGACTGGAACGGCTGGGCGTATTGCCCTCATCCATCGCGCCTTCTTCGGCCCACACTCCGGCGACAGCCTGAACTGCCATGACACTCCAGGATTTGCTCGACAGCCACTGCATGCCGCTAGACGCCAGCCAGCGCCTGGACACCGCCGCCATGACGCCCTACCTGCAACTGCTGGACGGCTGGCGGTTTGAAGACGGCAGCATCCGCAAGACCTACGCCTTCGGCAACTACTACCAGACCCTGGCCTTCGTGAATGCGCTGGCGTGGGTGGTGCACCGCGAAGACCATCACCCCGACTTGCTGGTGCAATACAACCGCTGCAGCGTGGCGTTCAACACCCATTCGGCCGGCGGTATCACCCGAAACGACTTCGTCTGCGCGGCCAAAGCCGACGCGATGTTTGCCCGGGGCACCGCGCGCTAAGCGGCCGGCATGGACGACCTGGAGCGCCACAACCCGCAACGCCCCAAGGGCAAACGCAGCACAAAATCCGCACCGATCACCGCCCAAGGTTTGACCGCACGGATCGTCGGCGCGTTTGGGCGGCACTATCTGGCGCAGCTTGACGATGGCTCGGTGCTCGCCTGCGTGCCCCGCGGCAAGCGCGCCGAGGTGGTCTGCGGCGACCGTGTCACCCTCGCCCCGGGTGACGCGCCGCTGGCCATCGAACAGGTGCATACGCGCCGTAATGCGCTGTGGCGCGCAGATCCCTGGCGCAGCAAGATGTTTGCCGCCAACCTCGATCGCGTGATGCTGGTCACCGCCACCTATCCCGGCATCCAGCACGGCCTGATCGGCCGCGCGCTCATCGCGGCAGACGCGGCCGACATTCCCGCAACCCTGCTGCTCAACAAATGCGACCTGCCGCAAGCCCAAGCCGCGCGGGCCGAAATGCAGCTGTATCGCGATTTGGGCTACGAAGTGCTCGAACTCTCGGTGCGCACCGAGCCGCAAGCCGCGCTGGCTGCGCTGACTCCCTTGCTCAGCGGCCAGACCACGCTGCTGCTGGGCGCCTCCGGCGTGGGCAAGTCCAGCCTGACGAATCTGCTGGCGCCGCAGGCGCAGGCGCCCACGCGGGAAATTTCCGAGGCGCTCTCAGCCGGCAAACACACCACTACCGCGACACGGCTATACGACCTACCCGGCTTTCCGCCGGGAAGCGTGCTGATGGATTCGCCGGGCTTCCAGTCCTTCGGTCTGCATCATCTCTCGGTGTCGCAGTTGCAGCACGGCTTTCCCGAAATCCGCGCGCGCAACGGGCAGTGCCGTTTTCAGAACTGCACCCATCGCGGCGAACCGGGCTGCGTGTTCAGCACCGACCCGCAAGCCATCTCTGCGGCGCGGCTGGCGCTCTACCGCACGCTCTATGCCGAACTCACCTCGGCTGCCCCGCGATGAAGCGGGTGGACATCGCACCCAATCTGGTCATCGCCACGCTTTGGGCGGATGCGCTCAACGCCGCAGGCCTGCGCGCCGAAGTGTTCTCGCGCTACCTCACCAGCATCGCGGGCGAGATTCCGCCCGATCAATGCAATCCAGCGGTCTGGGTGCTCGACGACGGCGATCTGGCGCGCGCCAAACAGTTGCTGCAGGAATTGCGAACGCCCCTGCGCGGCGCGTTGTGGACCTGCCCCGACTGCGGCGAACGTCACGGCCCGCAATTTGCCCAGTGCTGGAAATGCGGCCACAGCCGCCCGGATTCGCCCTAGCAGCCTGTCGGACTTGAAGAATCGAAGCGAAAATTCGGCTGGTCGAGACC
>CALBRU010000099.1 GCA_937927695.1 uncultured Thiomonas sp.
GCAAGCTGTACGAGCACACCAGCGTGGTGATCACCACCAACCTGGACTTCGCCGAAGGGTCCAGCGTGTTCGGCGACGCGAAGATGACCACCGCGCTGCTGGACCGCCTCACGCACCACTGCCACATCGTGGAGACGGGCAACGAGTCGATCCGGTTCAGCCGCAGCACGGCTGCAGCCACGAAGCGAATCAAGGCTCGCGAGCAGGCGCACAAAGGCGTCTCGGCGCAGCCTGAGCCCGACCCATTCTGAGCACGCGCCGCGATGGGCAAGCCGCTACGGGCTACGCCCTGCGCGGCTTGCCCATCGACTTCAACACAACAACAAGGAGATCGCCGAACCAGCACAGCCCCTACCCTTATCCACAGCCGACTCTCAAAAGGTCGGCTTCCACCCCTGGCTCAATATGGGGTCGGCACGGTGGCTCAAATTTGAATCGGCGCGGACACGCAACATCTCATCACGCCATGCTGCCACATCCACACTGCGCACATTGCCCAAAAAATACGCGCCGAATCGCTCGCGAATCCGCATCAACCGAGACGCTGTGCCAGCTTGCCCGCGCAGTTGTGGCAGACGCTGGGATTCGTACTGTTCCAGCACTTCAGAGACGGTGACACGCTGGGCCTGCTGATCCAGTGCGTTAATATCGCCCCGTTGCGCGGCACGCTCGACTTTGACTTCGCACGCCCACGCCTCGGCATCCGCTTTGAGGTCGAAGGTGCGCGACAGCGTGGGTATGCCTCGCCGCCTGATCTGCACTCGCCAACCGTCTTTCCGCTGTTCAAAGTACGCCATGACTAACCCTAGATTCCCCCAAACGACCGAATAAATACTAGCAAAGCAAGCATCCATGCGGGTTGCAGCGATTCTAATTTAGCCCTTACAAGGCGTAGGTCGGGGGTTCGAACCCCTCAGCACCCACCATCGGTTGTTGCATCGTCCGACTTCATTCTGATTCTCGCGGTTGTCTCTTCGCACTTTCCGGCAGCCTTGAACGACCGCAAACAATGTGGGCAGGTTCCCGCATTGCACCCCTCTCCAAGCCCGCGCCACCATGCTCGAATCCATACGCAAACACAGCAAGCTGATGCAAATCGTGCTGTTCGTGTTGATCTTTCCGTCTTTCGTGCTGTTTGGAATTCAGGGCTACTCCAGTTTTGAGGGGAGCGCTGATGCGGCGGCGAAGGTGGGCGGCCAGACCATCAGCATGCAGCAGCTCGACGCTGCCAACCGCGATGAAATCGCACGCCTGCAAAGCATGCTCGGCAGTGCGGTGGACATCAAGCAGCTCGACACGCCCGAGCAGAAGCTGCGCACTCTCGACGGCATGATTCGCCAGACTTTGCTGCAACTCGAAGCCCGGCGCGAACATCTCGAAGTGACCGACGCCCAGGTGCAACAGGCCATTTTGCAGATTCCGCAAATCGCCGCGTTGCGCAAGCCCGATGGCAGTTTCGATGTGCAGGCCTATCGCAGCCTGATCGCCGCACAGGGTATGAATACCGCGCAATTCGAAGCGCAGGTGCGCGAGCAGCTCATCCTGCAACAGGTGCTCAGCGGCTTGGCCGGATCGGTGATCGACAGCCAGGCCCTGGCCGCCGCCGCCGCCAAAGCTGCTGCGCAACAGCGCGAAGTGCGTCTGGCCCTGTTCAAGCCGGCGGACTACACCGCACAGGTGCAAGTGACCCCGCAAGAGGTCGAGACCTTCTACAAGAACAACACCTCCCGTTTCCAGAAACCCGAGTCAGCCGACATTCAGTACGTGGTTCTGAGCGCAGCTGAAGTGGCCGCTGGCATCAAAGTTACCGGCGAGCAGGCCAAGGCTTTTTACGACGCCAATCTGTCCAAATTTTCGACACCGGCCGAACGCCGCGCCAGCCACATCCTGATCGCGGTTCCTGCAGATGCAACAGCGGCGCAGCAAGAGCAAGCCAAGGCTCGCGCCGAGGCCATCGCCAAACAGGTGAAGGCCAACCCCGCTGAGTTTGCCGCGCTGGCGCGCAAGGATTCACAAGACCCGGGCTCGGCCGAGAAGGGCGGTGATCTGGGCTATTTCACCGCCGATGCGATGGTCAAACCCTTTGCCGATGCGGTGTTCGGCATGCAGAAAATCGGCGAGATCATCGGGCCGATCAAGACTCAGTTTGGCTATCACATCATAGAGCTCACCGGTATCAAGCCGGGCGCACAGCAGCCCTTTGATGCCGTGAAGACCAGCATTGAAAAACAGTTGCAGCAGGAAGCCGCGCAGAAACAGATGTCGGCCGACGTGGAAACCTTCACCAATGCGGTGTTCGAGCATCCGGACAGCTTTCGGGCCGTCGAAGACAAGCTGCATCTGAAGGTGCAATCCGCCAGCAACGTTACCCGCACGCCGCAGCCCGCAGCGCCAGACGCGGTCAGTCCGCTTTCGAGCAAAGCGTTCCTGGACGCGCTATTTGCCGAAAGCAGCTTGCGCAACAAACACAACCTGCAGGCCATCCAGATTGCTCCCAACGTCTGGGCTTCCGCCCGCGTGCTGTCGTTCAGCCCGGCGCAGACACTGCCTTTGGCGCAAGTGCAGCCCCAAGTGCGGCAGATGTTGATTGATCAGAAGGCGGCCGAACTCGCTCGCAAAGCGGGCGAGCAGGCGCTGAAGTCGCCCGCCACCCTCACTTTTGGCGCGCCACAGACGATCAACCTGACCCAGCCAACCCCTGATGTATCGCCGCTCATCGTTTCAAAGGCATTCGGCCTGAGCGCCAGCAAGTTGCCCGCCACCGCCGGTGTTGATCTCGGCGCGCAAGGCTATGCCGTGCTGCAGCTCGACAAGGTGATCGAGGGCCAGGCGCCCGCACAACTGATCAGCGCAGCCGCCAACGCCGAGCAACAGGCGCTCACCCAGGGCGTGATGAACGCTTACATCGAAGCCTTAAAGAAGCGTTTCGGTGTGGAAATTCTCTATAAACCCAAGGCTGAACCCGCAGCCGCCGGCTGATTGCCGTGACTGCAAGCCTTCGAAAAGGCCAAGACTTTCGTATAGAATGATCGTTTTTCTGCGGTGGCTGTAGCTCAGTTGGTAGAGTCCAGGATTGTGATTCCTGTCGTCGTGGGTTCGAGTCCCATCAGCCACCCCACAGCATCAAATACAAAGCCCAACCCCTTCGGTTGGGCTTTGTGCTTTTGGCTCATGCCACCAGTGCTGTGGCTTGTAGGGCCATGACGCCTTCTTCGTCGGTGGGCAGGGAGAAGGCGGGGATGGGGCTGTCGCCGTGGGTGATGCAGGTCTGACCTGCCGCGTTGGCCAGGGGGTCGAGGCGCAGGCCTAGCCAGGACAGGGATTTGCAGACTTCTTGCCGCACGCGGGCGCTGTGGGTGCCGATGCCACCGGTGAAAATCAGGGCGTCGAGGCCGCCGATGTCTGCGGCGAGCGCGCCGATGTGATGGGCCACGCTGGCGGTGAACAGGGCGATGGCTTCTTGCGCGGATTCATCGGGGCTGGCTTCGAGGGTGCGCATGTCGCCGCTGAGGCCGGAAACGCCTTTGAGCCCGCTGTCGTGGTAGAGCGTGGCGGTGATCTGCTGCGGGTCGAGGTGCTCTTCGGTGATCCAGTGCAGCACCAGGCCGGGGTCGATGGCGCCGCAGCGGGTGGACATGACCAAGCCGTCGAGTGCGGTGAACCCCATGGTCGTGCTCACGCTGCGCAGACCCCGTAAACCGCACAGGCTGGAGCCGCCCCCTAGATGCGCCACGACGACGGCGCCTTGAGCGCGCTCGCCCAGCAGCGGCGGCAGTTTGTGGGCGATGGCGTCGTAAGACAGGCCATGAAATCCGTAGCGTTTGAAGCCTTTGTCGTGCCAGTCGCGCGGGATGGCGTAGCGGCGGGCGAGATCGGTCTGGGTGGCATGAAACGCGGTGTCGAAGCAGGCGATCTGCGGCACATCGGGCAGGCGAGAGGTGGTGGCGTCCACCCCGGCGAGCCCTGGCCCTTGATGCAGCGGGGCGAGGCTGCGCAGGGCGTCGAGTGCGGCGCGCACGGACGGTGTAATGCGCTGGGCCGATGTGAAGGTGGTGCCGCCATGCACAATGCGGTGGGCCACGGCGGCGATGGGGCCACAACTGGGGCCGCAAACCGTCGGAGTGATGAGGGTGTCGAGCAGGGTGTCCACCTCGGCGGCAATGTCGCCGCGCGGATCGCTTGAAGCAGTACGGTGAGTCTGGCCTTGCGTGTCGGTCCAGCGCAGGGTAGCCTGGCCGTCATGGCTGTCGATCTCGCCGCTGAGTTGGGCGGCTGCCGGCAGGTGCGGTCCGTGGCAGTCGTCGAGTTTGAACAGGGCGAATTTCAGGCTGGCCGAGCCGGTGTTGAGGCAGAGCAGGGTGGGCGAGGGCATGGCGGGTTTTCTTTACGCGTGGGCCGCTGTGTCGGTCGTGCCCATCTGGCCCCCGGCCCTGAGCAGAGACTGACGTTGCAGCACGGCCAAGGCGCAGGAGGCGAGCCGGGCTTCCACGCCATCGGCGCGGCTGGTGAGGATGATGGGCACGCGGGTGCCGATGACCAGTCCGGCGATGGTCGCGCCGCCGAGGTATTCGAGCTGCTTGGCCAACATATTGCCCGACTCCAGATCGGGCGTGAGCAGAATGTCGGCCAGACCCGCTACCGGCGAGTTGATGCCTTTGGTCTTGGCGGCGGCCAGCGACAGTGCGTTGTCGAAGGCCAGCGGCCCGTCGAGGATGGCGCCGGTGATCTGCCCACGGTCGGCCATTTTGCACAGCGCGGCGGCGTGCAAGGTGGCGGCCATATTGGCATTGACGGTTTCCACCGCGGCGAGGATGGCCATGCGCGGCGTGTCGATGCCCAGCGCCTGCGCCAGTTCGATGGCGTTTTGCGCGATGTCGCGCTTGGTATCGAGGTCGGGGTCGATGTTGATCGCGGCGTCGGTGATGAACAGCAGCCGGTCGGCCGCCGGGGCGTCGATGACGAACACATGGCTGGCGCGGCGGCCGGTGCGCAGGCCGGTCTGAGCGTCGAAGGCGGCGTGCATCAATTCGTCGGTGTGCAGCGCGCCTTTCATCAGCGCGCCGACCTTGCCGCTGCGCGCCAGCTCGACCGCCAGCGCGGCGGCGGCGTGGCTGTGTTCGGTGGACATGAGTTGCCAGGGCGAGAGGTCGATGCCTGCGGCCTCTGCCGCAGCGCGGATGCGGGCTTCCGGGCCGATCCACACGGGTTCGATCAACCCGGCCTGGGCCGCGTCGATTGCGCCCTGGATGGAGACTGCGTTCACCGGATGCACCACGGCTACGCGCATGGGTTTGAGGCCCTTGCAGCCCTCGCGCGCCCTGGACACCAGCGCGAGCAGACGCTGGCCCGGATCGACCAGATGCAGTTGCGGCAGATGGGTACGCGGGCGGCAGATTTTTTGCGTGGGCGCCTGCACCAGTGCCTGCCCGGAGGCGATGGTTTCGCCGCGCTGGTTGACCACTTTGCAGTCGAAGCGGATCTGGTGGCGCTCGGTCAATTTTTCGCGTGCGGTCACCGAGGCGGTCACGGTGTCGCCCAGCATCACCGGGTGGTCAAATGACAGCGATTGATCGACGTACACCGTGCCGGGCCCCGGCAGTTCGGTGCCGAGCAGGTTGGACAGCAGCATGCCGCTCCACATGCCGTGCGCCACGACCTGATGAAACGGCGTGCTGCGGGCAAACTCCTCATCGACATGCGAGGGGTTGGCATCGCCCGACATCACGGCAAAGGTGGAAATGTCGGCCCGGGTGAGGGTGCGCTGCAGGGTGGCGGAGTCGCCCAGGGAGATTTCGTCGAAGGTGCGGTTGCAGATCGTGTCGGTCATGAGAAGAGCCTCGTGGAGTGAGTTCAGCGTTGCAGCACATACTCGCCGGGCGCTTCGGCCAGCGGGGGATAGTCCACGCTGCCGCAGGCGGGCGGTGCGACCTGCTGCGCGCTGCCTTTGGCGACCAGCCATTGCTCCCAGCGCGGCCACCAGGATCCTTCTTCGGCCTGTGCCAGTTGCACCCAGTGTGCTGGGTCGGTGTAGGGGCGACCGCCGGGGTGCAGCGCCCAGCGGTAATGCCGGTGCGGATGGCCGGGTTCGCTCACGATGCCCGCGTTGTGCCCGCCGCTGGTGAGTACAAAGGTCACTTCGGAGTCGGCCAGCAAATGAATCTTGTAGACCGATTTCCACGGCGCGACATGATCGGTCTCGGTGCCGACCACGAACCAGGGCGCGGTCACGTTTTCCACCGCGACCGGGCGGCCATCGACGGCGTAGTGCCCTTCGGCCAGGGCGTTACGCAAGTAGAGCTTGCGCAGGTATTCGCTGTGCATGCGATAGGGCATGCGGGTGGCGTCGGCATTCCAGGCCATGAGGTCGTTCATTGGCGCGCGTTCGCCCATGAGGTAGTCGCGCATCAGGCGCGACCAGATCAGGTCGGACGAGCGCAGCATCTGGAAGGTGCCGGCCATCTGCGTGGTGTCGAGGTAGCCCTGCGACCACATCAGGTCTTCGAGAAAACTGATCTGGCTCTCATCGGTAAACAGGGTGAGTTCACCGGCTTCGGTGAAGTCGGTCTGCGCCGCGAACAGGCTGACACTGGCCAGACGCTCGTCACCGCGCCGCGCCAGCGCTGCGGCCGCGATGGACAGCAGGGTGCCGCCGAGGCAGTAGCCTGCGGCGTGCACCTTGCGGCCGGGCAGGATGGAAGTCACCGCGTCGAGCGCGGCAAAGGGGCCGAGGCGTAAATAGTCATCCATGCCCAGATCGCGTTCGTCCGCGCCCGGGTTTTTCCACGACACCATGAACACCGTGTGCCCCTGATCGACCAGAAACTTCACCAGCGAGTTGTGCGGCGACAGGTCGAGGATGTAGTACTTCATGATCCAGGCCGGAATGACGAGCACCGGCTCGGCGTGCACGGTGGGCGTGGTCGGGCTGTACTGGATGAGTTCTATCAGGCGGTTGCGCAGCACCACTTTGCCGGGTGTGGCAGCCACCTCATGGCCGGGGCGAAACTGATCCACGCCGGCGGGCGGGCGTTTGTCGAGCAGGCGCTGGGCATCGTCGAGCCAGTTGCGCAGACCTTGCGCCAGATTGGCGCCGCCGCTGCTCAGGGTACGCTCCAGCACTTCGGGGTTGGTCCAGAAAAAGTTGCTGGGCGAGAGCATGTCCATCCACTGACGGGCCATGAAGGCCACCACTTGCTCGTGATGCGGCGACACGCCGCGCACGCCGTGGGCGGTGGCATCGACCAGTTGTTCGCGCAGCAAAAAGCGCTGGGCCAGCAGGTTGAACGGAAACTGCTGCCACTGCGCCGCACTGAAGCGCCGGTCGTTGGGGGTAGGGGCGACGCAGTCGGGGCAGGGGGTGCGGTCGGCGCGCAGGGCGTGCGTGCCCAGTTCGGCGGCGTAGCGCAGCCATCGTCCCTGCATCTCCAGCGCCTGTGCAGCGAGGCTGGCCTGCTTGCCGGGCGAGGCCGCCATATGCATGCCCCAGTCGGCAAAGGCCAGGCCGAGCGCGGCGGGCGACAGGCCGAGCGTGGCCTTGGCGGTGAAAGCGTGCAGCGCCCGGTCGATCAGTTCGCGCATGGCTTGCTCGTGATCGGGCGGGGTGAGCGCTTGCGCGTCGGCGGGAGGCAGAGGGACGCTGGGCGCGGCGACTGCGCCCAGCGCGCGAGCCGGAACGTCGGCTACAGCATCGGCGGGGGGCAGGGACGGCGATTCGGCAGCCTTGTTCACGGCTTGTTTCGGTGGCAAGGGCGTTGTGGCGGTTGCCGGAGCGGCAGTCCGCTGTTTGCGTGGATTGCGGCTTGAATATGGGATCTGGCTCTGAGCAAACTCGCCGGGCCGCACCAAGAGTTCCGGGCCCCTTGAGGGGGAAACCGAGCGAAGCGCAGGTTTTCGGGGTGGGCTCATATCGCTTCTCCTTGATAGATCATTCCATTTGAATGTCGCAGTGCAGCATGGCACTTGATGCGCATCAAGTCGGCCGGGTATGCAGATGCAACGCAGATGCAACACGCGTAAGCAATGCGCCACGCCGTTCTGTCACGCTGCTGGCGAAACACTTCCTGCAAAATAGCACTCCGTCATGAAATTACGAGAAAGTCGGTTATGCGCATCACAGTGATAGGAGCGGGGTATGTGGGTCTGGTGACCGCAGCGTGTTTTGCCGATGTGGGCAATCAGGTCACCTGCATCGAGCGCGATGCCGAGCGCCTGTCTGCGCTGCGCGACCGGGCCGAAGTGCCGTTCTACGAACCGGGTCTGAGCGATCTGGTGCGGCGCAACATCGAGCAGGGACGCCTGACCTTGAGCCCGAGCATCGCCGAAGGGTTGCCGGGTTCGCAGGTGTGCTTCATTGCGGTGGGCACGCCGTCGCTGCCCAATGGTCAGGCCGATCTGTCTCAGGTGGAAGGCGCCGCCACAGAAATCGGTCGTGCCATGACCGGGCCGCTAGTGGTGGTGCAGAAGTCCACCGCGCCGGTGGGCACCATACCCAAGGTGCGCGCGCTGGCCGAAGCCGGTCTGGCGGCGCGCGGGGTGAGCCATCGCCTGGGCGTGGTGAGCAACCCGGAATTTCTGAAGGAAGGTTCCGCCATTGAAGACTTCACCCGCGGCGACCGCATCGTGCTGGGCAGCGACGACCCGCAGGCCATCGCCACCATGCGCGAGCTGTACCGCCCGTTCAACCGCAATCACGAAAAAATCATGGTGATGGACGCCGCCAGCGCCGAACTCACCAAATACGCCGCCAACGCCATGCTGGCCACGCGCATCTCGTTCATGAACGAACTCGCCCGCATCGCCGAGGCAGTGGGGGCGGACATCGAACAGATCCGCAAGGGCATCGGCGTCGATCATCGCATCGGCAGCCACTTTCTCTACGCCGGTGCGGGCTATGGAGGCTCCTGCTTTCCGAAAGACGTGAAGGCGCTGGCGCATACCGCGCGCGAACTCGGTCTGCACGCCGAACTGGTGGAGGCGGTGGAGGCGGTCAACCAGCGGCAGAAGCTGCGGGTGTTCGAGAAAATCAGCGACCACTACCAGGGCAAGCTGGCTGGCAAGACCATCGCCCTGTGGGGGCTGGCCTTCAAGCCGAACACCGACGATATGCGCGACGCGCCCAGCCTGGATCTCATCACCGCCTTATTGGATGCGGGCGCCCGGGTGCAGACCTGGGACCCGGTGGCGGTGGACATGGCGCGGCGCCTGCTACCCGAGCATCCCGCGCTGGAGTTTGCCGCCGACGCCCGCGCCACGCTGAGCGGGGCGGATGCGTTAGTCGTCATCACCGAATGGCACGCCTTTCGTTCGCCCGATTTCACCTCGCTGGCAGCCACCCTGCGCGACCGCGTGGTATTTGACGGCCGCAATATCTGGGACCCGGAGTTCGTGCGCAGTACGGGCCTGCGCTACTACGGCATCGGTCGCGGCTGACCGAGACGGGCGCTGCTCCCCCTCCCGGCCTCCCCCACTGCGCGGGGGAGGTGAGAAAACTCCCTCCCCACTTGTGGGGAGGGTTGGGGTGGGGAGGGCGATGTGAGCGTTTTGCTCAGTCGGCAATCGGCACGATCTCCTTGCCGTAGGGGAAGAACGCCAGCCCGGCCAGCTTGATGTGCTGCAGGGCAAAGGGAATGCCGATGATGGTGAGGGCGCACAGCACCGCCGACACCAGATGTCCCAGTGCCAGCCACCAGCCGAACAGAATCGCCCAGATCAGATTGCCCAGGGCGCCGATGCCGCTGCCCAGCGTGCCTGCCGGTTTGTCGGCCACCTTGCGACCGAAGGGCCAGAAGCTGAAGGCGCCGATGCGAAACGCAGCAATCGCCCAGGGAATGCCGATGATGGTGATGGCGCAGATCAGCGCGGTGAACCACCAGGCCAGGCCCATGACGAAGCCGCCGAGAATGAACCAGAGAATGTTGCCGATCAGTCGCATGAAAGTCCTTGCATGACGAAACGGCGGTATTTTGCTTGACATGCGGCCTTGGCCCGCGGATTGCAAAGACAGGGGCAGAAGTCCTGCCGCATGACGGGTCGAGGTGAAGCAGACGGGGTTTTTCCCGCTCTGGCGTCAATCGACCGACGGCAGGGCGTGCAAACGTCAGGAAACCGTCGCCATCATGTCGCCCTCTGCCTTGCCCGATCCGCTGAGTTGGACCGAACTGCTGCGCGTGTTCGGCGGTCTGGTCGTCGTCATCGTCGTGTTGGTTGCCGCACTGTGGTTGCTCAAACGCTTTCAGACGGGCCTGCGCACGCCCAGCGGGCCGATGCGGGTGCTGACCACCCTGAGCCTGGCGCCGCGCGAGCGGCTGCTGCTGGTTCAGGTGGGGGAGCAGCAACTGCTGCTGGGATCGAGCGCTCAGGGTCTGGCCTGTCTGCATGTGCTGAGCAAGCCCGTCGAATTGCAGCCGCCAGCGGTGGGGCAGGGCCTTGGCGCCGCACTGCCGCCGACCTTTCCTGACTGGCTGCGGCGCGCGGTTGAGCAGCGCGGAAAGGCCCAGCCATGATGCGTGCGCACTTGCTGCGGCCATCGCACTGGCTGCCGCGCGGTCTGGCGGCCGCCTTGCTGCTCGTACCGCTGTGGGCGAGTGCGCAGGTGTTGCCAGCGTTCACCTCCACACCCGCAGCGGGCGGAGGCACCGAATACAGCTTGAGCGTGCAGACTCTGCTGTTCATGACCGCGCTGGTGTTCCTGCCGGCCATGTTGCTGATGATGACCGCCTTCACCCGCATCATCATCGTGCTGTCGCTGCTCAAGCAGGCGCTGGGCACGACCACGGTGCCGCCCAGCCAGGTCATCGTCGGTTTGTCGCTGTTTCTCACCTTTTTTGTCATGAGCCCAGTACTGAATCAGGTGAACGACGTGGCGATCAAGCCGCTGATGGACAACCAGATTTCCATGCAGCAGGCGCTGCAAACGGGCGCCGCGCCGCTGCGGACCTTCATGCTGGGGCAGACCCGGCAGGAAGACCTGGCGCTGTTCGTCAAGCTCTCGGGACACAAGGCGCTGGACAAACCCGCAGATACACCCATGAGCCTGCTGGTTCCGGCCTTTGTGACTTCCGAGCTGAAGACCGCTTTCCAGATCGGTTTCGTCATCTTCATCCCCTTTCTGATCATCGACATGGTGGTGGCCGCGGTGCTGATGTCCATGGGCATGATGATGCTGTCGCCCGTCACCGTGTCGTTTCCGCTCAAGCTCATGCTGTTCGTGCTGGTAGGCGGATGGGACTTGGTCATCGGCTCGCTGATGCAGAGCTTCGTTCACTGACTTCGAGGACGACATGACTCCAGAAACCATTACCACCCTCGCGCAGCAGGCGCTGTGGGTGACTTTTCTCGTGGCACTGCCGCTGCTGGGGGTGGCGCTGGTCGTCGGCCTGGTGGTGAGCCTGATTCAGGCGGCGACCCAGCTCAATGAAATGACCCTGAGCTTCGTGCCCAAGGTGCTGGCGATGGGGCTGGCCGGGGTGATTGCCGGGCCGTGGATGCTGCATGTGATGATGGACTTCACCATCCGCCTGTTCCAGAGCATTCCGCATCTGCTGAGCGGCGGCTGATTGCGCTGCGCACCGACATGATTCATTTCACCAGCACCCAGATCGAGACGTGGATTGGCGCGTTTTTCTGGCCCTTCGTGCGGGTGCTGGCCATGCTGTCGCTGGCGCCGGTTTTCAGTATGGGCAGCCTGCCCACGATGGTGCGCGTTGGTCTGGCGGTGCTCATCGCCGTGGCCATTGCCCCGGCCTTGCCTGCCATGCCGCCGGTGCAGTTCGGCACCGCGACGGCGTGGATGTTGTTGTTGCAGCAACTGCTGGTCGGCGGGGCCATCGGCCTGTCGATGACCCTGATTCTCAGCGCAGTGATGTTCGCCGGCAGCGTGATTGGCTTGCAGATGGGCATGGGATTTGCCACCCTGTTCGACCCGGTACAGGGCGTGCAGGTCACCAGTCTGGCGAGCTTTCTCAATATGGTCACGATGCTGCTGTTTCTGGCGGTCAACGGCCACCTGATTTTGCTGGCGGTGATTGCGCGCAGTTTCACCCTTCTGCCGGTCGCCCCCAATCTGGGGCTGGCCGCGCAGACCTGGCTCACCCTGGCGCAGCAGGGCGGCAGCGCCATTTTCAGCCTGGGGCTGGCGCTGGCAGCGCCGGTGATCGGGGTGCTGCTCATCGCTAACCTCGGGCTGGGCGTACTGACCAAGCTCGCGCCACAGCTCAATCTGTTTGCCGTGGGTTTTCCGATGTTTTTCATCATGGGTTTTCTGGCGCTGTATCTGGTGATGCCGGTGATGCAGAACGTGGTGCAGCATCTGGTGGATGTGGGTCTGAGCCTGTCTGGCCAGGTGTTGCAGCAGGGCGGGGCCTGCTGCAGCGCAGCGGGAGCAAGACATGGCTGAAGACAGCGCCCAGGAAAAGGAATTACCCGCCTCGCAAAAGCGCAAGCAGCAGGCGCGCGAAAAGGGGCAGGTGGCGCGCTCGCGCGATCTCACCTCCAGCCTGCTGCTGCTCGGTATGGCGGCCGTGGTGTACACCGCAGGGGGATGGTTTTACGAAATGGGGCGCGAACTGCTGCGGACCGGGCTGACGGTTTCTGCCAGCGCCTCGCAAGACCCCGCAGCCATGTTGCAGGCCGCAGGCCGAGTGCTGGTGCTGGGGGCTTTCGTGCTGACGCCGGTGCTGGCGCTGACCTTTGTGGCCAGCGCGGCGGGCGGCGTAGCCATGGGGGGCTGGGTGTTCAGCGCCGAGGCGCTGGCGCCGGACTTCAGCCGTCTCGATCCGGTCAAGGGCATCGGGCGCATGTTCTCCATCACCGGGCTGGGCGAGCTGGGCAAGGCCTTGCTCAAGGCTATTGTGATCGCGGTGATCGCGGGCATTGTGATCTGGAACGAGCGCGGCGCGCTGCTCGGTCTGCTGCAGGTGGAGCCTCAACTGGCGCAGATGCAGCTTGGCCAGATCACCGCCCGCGCTTTTCTGTGGATGGCTTCGGGCACGCTGCTGGTGGCGGCCGTTGATGTGCCGTGGCAGTTGTTCCAGATGAACAAAAAACTCAAGATGAGCCGCCAGGACATGCAGGACGAAATGCGCGAAAGCGAGGGCAATCCGCAGATCAAGCAGAAGATGCGCGAGTTGCAGCGCGAGCGCGCCCGCAAGCGCATGATGGCCGCTGTGCCCAAGGCCGATGTGGTGGTGACCAACCCGACGCACTATGCCGTGGCGCTGGCCTACAAAGAGGGCAAGAACCGCGCCCCGGTGGTGTTGGCTCTCGGGGCCGATCTGGTGGCCGCGCGTATTCGCGAAATTGCCGCCGAGCACAACGTGCCGGTGATCGAAGCCCCGCCGCTGGCGCGCGCGCTGTTTCACCACGCCGAACTGGAGCAGGAGATTCCGGTGGCGTTGTACAACGCCGTGGCGCTGCTGCTGGCCTATGTATTCCAGTTGCGCGCCGCCCCGCAGATGGCGGTAGAGCCCGACGACTGGGAAATTCCCGCTGAATTTGTCGTGAACGAGTAAGCCCCATGGCCACTTCCCCTTCTTCCTCCCCGACCGTCATGCCGGCCTGGCGCACGTTGCTCAAGCGCATGGACTGGCGCATGCTCGCCGCGCCGATTCTGGTGGTGCTCATTCTGATGATGCTGGTGGTGCCGCTGCCCACCTTCGTGCTCGACATGCTGTTCACCTTCAACATCGTGTTGTCGCTGATCATCATGCTGGTGACGCTCTATCTCACCCGGCCGCTGGACTTTGCCGCCTTTCCCACCGCGCTGCTGTTCACCACGTTGCTGCGGCTGTCGCTCAACGTCGCGGCGTCGCGGGTCATTCTGTTGCACGGGCAGAACGGCGAGGGCGCTGCAGGCGCGGTGATCGAGTCGTTCGGCAAATTCGTGGTGGGGGGCAATTACGCGGTGGGCATCATCGTGTTCGCCATTTTGGTGGTGATCAACTTCGTGGTGATCACCAAGGGCGCGGGGCGCATCGCCGAGGTGAGCGCGCGCTTCACCCTCGACGCCATGCCGGGCAAGCAAATGGCCATTGACGCCGACCTCAACGCCGGTCTGATCGATCAGGAAGAAGCCCGCAAGCGCCGCGCCGATGTGGCGCAGGAAGCCGATTTCTACGGCGCGATGGATGGCGCGAGCAAGTTCGTGCGTGGCGATGCGGTGGCGGCCATTCTCATTCTGTTCATCAACCTCATTGGCGGCCTGATCATCGGCGTGTTCATGCACGGTCTGGGTTTGGGCGAAGCGGCGCAGAACTACACCTTGCTGTCCATCGGCGACGCGCTGGTGTCGCAGATTCCGGCGCTGGTCATCTCCATGGCCGCAGGTATTGTCATCAGCAATGTGTCCACCGGGCAGGACGTGGGGCGGCAGCTGGTCAGCCAGTTGTTCAACCAGCCGCGCGTGCTCGCCATCACCGCGGGCATTCTGGGGCTGGTGGGCCTGGTGCCGGGCATGCCGCATCTGGCATTTCTCGGCGCGGCGGCGGTGCTCGGCGGCGTGTTGTGGTGGCAGCTCAAAAAGCAGAAGCAGACCGCCGCGCAGGCGCAGGCCGCGCCTGCGGCCGCAGCGCCCGCCGAGCAGGAAGAGGTGAGCTGGGAGCAGATCGAGCCGGTGGACACCCTGTCGCTGGACGTGGGCTACCGCCTCATTCCGCTGGTCGACCGCAACCAGGGCGGCGAGCTGCTCGGGCGCATTCGCGGGGTGCGCAAAAAATTCGCGCAGGAAATGGGCTTCCTCGTCGCCTCGGTGCACATCCGCGACAACCTCGAACTGCGGCCCGGCGGCTATCGCATCGCGCTCAAGGGGGTGGATGTGGGCAGCGGCGAAATCTTCCCCGACCTGCTCATGGCCATCAACCCCGGGCAAGTGATGGGCGACCTGCAGGGCACGCCGACCAAAGACCCGGCCTTCGGACTGCCCGCAGTGTGGATCAACAAAGAGCAGCGCGACCGCGCGCAGGCGCTGGGCTACAC